>DASYMY010000367.1:0-1789 GCA_036008825.1 Glaciihabitans sp. | reverse complement strand
CCGCCACCTCCACCTCCGCGTTCCCCACCTCGGCCTCCGCCACCACCTGGACCTCCACCGCCACGACCACCATAGCCTCCGCCTCCCCCGCCCGTTCCGCCGCCACCACCACCATACCCGCCACCACCGCCGCCGCCCCGGTATCCCCCGCCACCGCCGCCAGCACCACCGCCGCCGCCACCGCGTTCTTCACGCGGACGCGCTTCATTAACAGTCAGCGGCCGCCCTTCGAAGGGCTTGCCGTGTAGTTGCGTCACCGCGTTCTGGGCATCCTGATCCGTGACCATGGTCACGAATGCGAAGCCGCGCGATTTGCCGGTGAACTTATCCTGAATCAGCATCACTTCTTTCACGGCTCCCACCGTGCCGAAGAAATCCTGGAGTTCGGTTTCCGTGGTGTTGAACGAGAGGTTCCCCACGTAGAGTTTATTACCCATTTGGATTAATCAGTTGAACTGCTCGGCTTAACTTCGGTGACGGTGCCCGGTCATCGGTTTCAAGTCGTCACTGAAATACTTCAACTGACAATCTCCCCAACTCCGAGGTCTCGGCTTGAGCTATTTGATGAGTCGAAAACTACTCATATCCCATTGAAAGCAAAGGCAAAACTCGCACAGGTCGAGTTCACAGCGCGTGCCTTGACCCGCCCGCGGTGCGCTGGTAAATGCGCCCCGTCGATGCAACCTCTCACTCCCTGCCGCCCCCTCACCCCTCACCCTTCGGAGTCCGACTGGTGACGCGCCTTTTGCCAATCCGCATTGCGTCTCTCGCCGCGCTGATCTGCTTTGCGGCGACCCTGCTGGCGCTCTCCACAGCATCGGCTTCGGGGAAGAAGATTGTCCTTTTCGGAGTGCTAACTCAGGACACTCCGGTGGAGCTGGCCGATGGCGCACGGTGGATGATGGATAAGGGCGATTCGTTCCCCGTTCTCATGTTCAAGGAGCAGCAGACGAAGGTAGTGCTGCAACTCGCAGGGACCAACTTCATGACCGAAGCCGCTAATGTGCGCATCCTCGAAGAGCGCGACATCACGGACGAGATTCTCGCCAGTTACCGGCGGAACGTTGCCAACTACCTTGACGGGAAAGCCAAGAAGTGGCGCGAGCAGGTGAAGCCCGCCGACAAATAGATGCCAGGAACCTTGGCGACACCCTCGGGACCCCGGTTTGACCGTCTTTCTTTCGGGGGTAACCTCTGAGTCGATGGTGTCCGACTCTCTCAAGCTCTATGTAAAGGTCTGGTGCCCGTGGTGTGTCATGGCTCGCGAATGGCTCGATGGACATGGCTTTACCTACGACCTGATCGATGTGGAAAAGAGCCGCGCGTCGATGGATGAAATGGTCCGCCTGAGCGCGCAACGTTACACCCCGACATTGGTGACCGGCACCGGGGCGGTTCTGCCGGACTTCGGGCCAGATGAGCTGGAACCGTTTTTAAAGAAACACAGCATCGCTCCCTAACGTGGGTAACCTCGACACAGCCGCGATTCTCCCCTACACGCTGGCTCGTTTCCGTCCGCCATTCCGATGATTCCCCACATTCTGCTGATCCTCGGACTCGCGACGCTCAGTCTCGCGCTGCGCAGCTTCCGCCATGTGCTGGCAAAAAAGCTCGGTGGGGTCGGAATCCTCTGCACCTCGTTTTTCGCCGGATATCTGCTCAGCGGCGTCTGGCAGGTCGGCGTGTTTTGCGCTCTCAGCTGGTTCCTCCTGCCGTGGCTGGAAATCCTCACGCGCATTCGCAAGCTAACCCTTCCGCTCGAGAAAAACCTGCGGCAGAAAACACCGCC
>DASYMY010000366.1:0-1895 GCA_036008825.1 Glaciihabitans sp. | reverse complement strand
AACCCTGTTTGCCATGATGGTCGATCAATCTCGTCGCAAGGCGAGGCGGGGGAAACGGGTCAAATCATCCGGGCAAAGCAAGGCCTGGCGATTCATCTTCTTGGCCAGCGGCTGTTTCTCGTTGTGTTCTGGTTTAGTAATTCCCCGACAGTCGGGCCTGCTGGCTCGGTGGGAGTTTAGGCGGATGTGGTGTCGGTGGCGACCTCCGTTTCTTGGGGTGATGCAGCAGTCGGTGCGGGCTCGGTCTTGAACTTCAGGTTCGGCAGCTTCTTGACGCCCAGAGCTTCGCGCAGCGCCTGCGCCGGTGTACGGCCATTGAGCCTATAGCCCTGGTGGCTGCGCTGGGTGTTGTAGTAGGTCATGAACTCGTCCAGGTCGCGCTGGATCTCCTCGATGGTGATGTAGAAGGTCTCTCGGCCCTTCACGCGGAAGCACTCGTCCAGCAGCGTGCGGTTCATCCGCTCGACGAAGCCATTGGTACGTGGCGTGGCCACCCGCGTGTTGCGGTGCTCGATGTCCTCCAGAGCCAACAGCAGCTCGTAGGGGTGCGTCTCGGGCTTGCCGCAGAACTCCCGGCCGTTGTCGGTCAAGACGGCCTTCACCGGCACACCCAACGCGTCATAGAAGGGCAGCACCCGCTCGTACAGCAGCTCGCAGGCCGTGATGGGCATCTTGGAGCTGTAGCACTTGGCAAAGGCCAAGGAGCAGAAGGTGTCGATCACCACCTGCACGTAGACCTTGCCCACGCCCTTCAGGGTTCCCCAGTAGAAGGTGTCCTGGTTCAGCAACTCGCCAGGTGCTGACGACTCGACGTGCCGGCAGCGGAAGTCGGGGCTGTGGCGCTCCAGCAGGCGCACCTGGTCGTCCGTGAGGATGAAGGTGGTGTTCTCCCGGCTCTCCTTCTCCAGGCGCATCAGCCGCTTGTAGCGCGTCTCCAGGTCGTTGCGCAGCCACACGCCTCGCACACCCGAGGGCGAGACTTCCACGCCGGCCAGGCGCAGCTCGTTGGAGACCCGCTGGGCACCGTGGGTGGGGCGTTTCAGGCAGTACTCGAGGACTTTGGCCTCGATCTCTGGAGGTACTCGATTCGGATGGGGGCCGCGGCTGCCGCGCTTGGACTCCACCAAGGCGGCGACGCCACCGACCTGGAAGGCGCGGCGCACTTCGTAGAAGGTGTCGCGGTGGAAACCCATGATCTTGCACGCACGGGCGACGTTGCCGAGTTCGTCGGCCAGCTGCAGCAGCGACAGCTTGCGCTTGATACAGTGAGATTGAGCGGTCACGGTGCTCTCCTGGTTAGCAAATTGATGTGTGGAAGCTTCAATTTGCCAGAAGGCCCGGCGACCGCTCACCCGGCTGCGAGCAGCCGGGTGAGCGACCCTCGATCTGAGTCGAGTGTCGGATAAATACTAAACACGTTCAGACTTTGCAAGATCGACAGCAACGGTAGTAGCATCCATTTCGGACTCCTTTCGTTTGTTGAAGACCTGATCCCCACGCCAATGAAGACCAGAGCGCGAATTTCGCGCAAACAAACGGGGGAGTCCATCCCATCATTCGACACGGACGCCTACTGCGTCCCACGGCTTCACCACTTGTTGGTGCAAGGCGCCGGTCAATTTCGTTAGGCATCACTACCAAACCCACTCATGCCTCGTCAACTCTACATTCCAGCCAAAGTGCTCGATCAAATCTCAGAGCACATCTCATCGGCTGTCGATCGCGCCGTTGCCGGGTTTTGGTCTGGGAATGAAGACGAAGATACGCTGACCGGCGATCTTGGCGCGTGTCTTCGCACCGGTTCTCATACCGTCGAGGTTATCCAGGATGAGATCAGTGGACCATGGAAGTGGTCCATGACTTACTCCAAGTTTCGAGGTCGAGGTAAGGGTGCA
>DASYMY010000365.1:0-8848 GCA_036008825.1 Glaciihabitans sp. | reverse complement strand
CACCGAGGTGGTCGCGCCGGTGATGGTTCCTTTTGCGGTGGTTGCCCGAACAATGTTGTCGAGGGTGAGGTTCTCCCAGGTGAGCGGAACTCCCGGTGCTGGCAGCAGTGCCTGGCTGGTGAGCGCGAGCAGCGGCAGGATTGTGAGGCTCAGAATGCCAACCCAGGCGGCAATGGTGATGGGCAGACGGGCTGGCCCGAGGGTGAGAATTTGGGGTGGGGAGGCGGAGGCGTCCAGTTCCCATCGGCTGCGCGAGGCGAGGGCATCCAGCACCATGGCCGCCCCAGCCAGAGCGAGCAGCACCACACCAATGGTGGCGACAACTTCGAGGGGTTTGTCGACCGTGCCGGACTGAATGTACCGGTAGACCAGCGTGGACAAGGTGACGTAGCGCTCCGGCAACCCAATGATGGATGGGATGCCGAAGTCCGCAAGGTTGCCGACGGCGATGAGGGTGAACGAGGAGAGCATCGCCGGGCGGATCAGCGGCAGTGTGATGCCCCCAACAGCGCGAACGGCGGATGCCCCACTGATGCGGGCCGCCTGTTCCAGGTCTGCTGGCACTCGGCGTAGCGCCGCCGACACCACGATGTAAGCGATCGGGTAGGAGTGCACGATGAGGAGGAAGACCACCCCGTCGCCGCCGTAGATGTTCCAGAAGGGGGCGCCAAACCAGCCCATCCAGGCTTGGTTGAGCGGGCCGGTGGGTCCGGCAATACCAATCCACGCGATCGCGCCCACAAAGGGAGGCACCAGCAGTGGGGTGAGGGCGATGAGGCGCAGAATTTTGCGTCCGCGCAAATCGCTGCGGTCGAGCAGCAGCGCGAGCAGTGTGCCGAGAAGAACGGCGCCAGCGGCCGAGAGTGTGGCCGAGACCACGCTGTTGATTCCGGCCTGGGCAACGTCGCCGCTGAGCAACAGGGGCAGGTGGTTGTTGGTGACCGCCAAAATGATGATGGCGCTCAGTGGCAGCAAAATCACCCCGGCGCAGGCCAACCAGAGGGCGATGCGTACGGCGTCGACCCCGTCGAGCCCCAACGCAGCGCGGGGCAGAGCCCGGTCGGTGTCGACCGGGCTCTGCGGGGGAGCGATGTTAGTTGAAGAGCTCATTGAACCGGGCAACCGCCGCGTCCTGGGTGTCCGCGATGACCTGGAGGTCGGGGGAGAGGATGGCGATGTCATCCATCGACGGGGCACCTTCCGGGGTGCCAACGTCGTTACGAACGGGGAGGTAGGACTGCTCAACGGCCAGGGCCTGGCCGTCTTCACTGACCAGGTAGTCCACAAACGCCTCAGAGGCTTCTGCCTCCTCCGTGCTGGCGAAGATGCCCACCGGCTGCGACACGTACGGCACACCCTCGGACGGGTAGGAAATGTCGATGGGGGATCCGGCGGCCTTCAGCTCACGCACCAGGTAGTCCACAACGATTCCGACCGGCTGGGTGCCGCTGGCAACAGCCTGCGAGACGGGTCCGTTGCTTTCGGCGATCACCGGGTTGTTTGCGGCGAGATCTTCCAGCCACTCTTCACCGAGTTCCTCGGTGTCCATCCACACTGCGGCGTTGTATGCGGCCGCGCCGGAGACATCCGGGTTGGGCATGGTGATTTTGTCGGCGTACTGCTCGTCGGTCAGCTCTGCCCATGAGGTGGGAGGGGTGTCGATGGCGCCCGTGTTGTAGGCGATAACGGTGGGGATAATGCGGGTGCCAACGTAGAAACCGTCGGGGTCAACTACGTCCTGGTTGAGGGCGTCAACGTCGGCGGGCGAGTAGGCCAGCAGCAGGTCGTCAGCCTTGTAACCTTCAAACGTTTTGGCATCCGCCGCGAGAAGAATGTCGGCCTGAATGTCTCCCGTGGCGAGTTCAGATTCGATGCGTGCGGTCAGGTCGCCGGTTCCCGCGCGGAAGACCTCCACCGTGACATCGGGCTGCTGTTCGTTGAATGCGGCGACAATCGCGTCGATTTTCGCCTGCGGCTCGGAGGTGTAAACGGTGATGGTGGCGGCGTCGAGGGTGGTGGTCGCTGTGCTGTCAGCGGCGGGTTCGGCGGAGTCGGCGGGGGCGCTGCAGCCGGCCAGGGTGAGTCCGAGGGCGGCGAATGCGGCGGCGGCCAACAGAGGGGTCGAGCGAGACATGGTGTCCTTAGGGGTTGGGTTGAGTTAGACGGGAAGTGCGGAAGGCACGGCGGTGCTGGCCGGTGCCGGGCTGGAGAAAAGGGGATTCGCCGCGCTGAGGCTGACCGGGGCGGAGCTGACGCCCGCATCGGTGATGTGCACGAGCGAGAACATGGCCAGATCGTGGCCGCTGACCGTGTGCGGTCCCGCGTTCATGACCTGGTGGTAGGCCAGAGAGGGTCCAACGTGCACGGGAACACCGGAAAAGGTGCCGGTCATCGGGTGGTGGTAGTGGCCGGCGAGCATAGTGCGCACGTCCCCGCCCACGATGGCCGCCGCAAGCGCCTCAGGGTTTTTGAGGCCCGTCTTCGACAGGGTGGGCAGAGGCGACGGGATAGGCGCGTGGTGCAGGGCGACCACACTGCCGATTCCGTAGGGCTCGGCAAGCTCGGTGGTGAGGAGGTCAAGGCCGGCTTGGTCGAGGTATCCGCTGCTGGTGTCGAGCAGCAGAAAACGCACCGGCCCGATGTGCACAACCCGGGTGTGGCCAGCGCCGTGACCGGTGAGGCAGGTGGCGCTCGCCGGAACATCGTGGTTGCCCAGCACCGTCAGCACGGGCGCTCCGAGGCGCGCGCCCAGCCTCTCCAGCGCCGCGTTCACCGCTGGGTAGGCACCCTCGTGGCCACGCTGGATGAGATCGCCGGTCACCAGGATCGCTTCGGGGGTAATTCCGGCGGACAGGGCGTAGCTGGCAACCTGGTCGAGGCGGGCCAGGGTGTCCACCTGCCCGTAGAGCAGCTCGCCGGTGGTGGCGTGCACGTCACTTAGGTGCAGCACCGTAAATTTGCCGGATTCAAGACTCATACAACACCGCCAAGGCGCGAGGTGAGCGTGCTCAGCTGCTGCGCGGTGAGCCCGTGGCGGGTCAAATACTGCTCAGCCCCGCCGAGTCCATCAAGAATGTCGATGGCGTGCTCGAGAGCAACGGCCGGACTATCGAGGTGCAACCGCAGAGCTGCGGTGTGGGTTGGCCCATCCAGCTCCAACGCGGCCAGGAGCGTCTCGGCGGTGAGCTGACGGTTCTCTCGTACCGACTCGGCCGAGGCAACATAGTCGGCAACAACTGCCTCGCGCGGCACCCCGGCGGCCAGCAGGGCAAGGGCCACAACCAGACCGGTGCGGTCTTTGCCCGCCGTGCAGTGCACCAACACCGGGCCAGGAGCGTCCGCAATTGCCATCACTGCGCTCGTCAGTGCCCCACCGCGGGTGAGCAGTAGGGTCTCGTAAATGTCTTCAAGGGTGCCCGTGACCGGAGGCCCATCCGGCAGGGAGTAAATCGGGTTGTGCAGCACGGGCACGGCGTGAGCAATCTCGGCGCGCTCGCCGGCTTCACGCAGATCAACCACCAGGCTGATGCCGAGGTCTGCGAGGGCGGCACTGCCGGCGGGACTCAGCGCATCGAGGGTGGCCGATCGCACCAGCCAGGCCGGCGCCTCCTCCATCACACCAACAGAGCTGCTGGCCTCTGCGGTGCCGGCTTTCCGCACGTTGAAGGTGCCGTCGATGGTGATGCGTGACAAATCCGTAGTCCCCGTTCGTTCCAGCGTTTCACCAGTCGTGAAACGCCCTTACGGAGACCAGAGTGAGCGCGCGAAGTAAACGGCTGGTAGACGACAGTTGACGAATTGCCGACGTGCGGGCGAAGTTGCCGCCGAGGTGGCGAACTCACACAGAAGCGGATGCCACGGGTGGCGAGGGCGACGAACCGACTAGTGAATGTAGTCGAGCAGAAGAACCGTCTCGGTTTCAGCTTGGTAGAGCGAGGCAAAGGTGGTGAAGTGCTCGCCCGTGTGAGAAACCTCGCTCAGCGCGGTGCGGATGGCTTCACAGTTGCCGGTGATTTCCACTGCGTCAGGAAACTTGCCCACAACAACCCGGGCGGTCTGCGCTGTTTCGCTGGCGTAGATGCGGTCGAGCCCGTGCTGAACCAGAGCAAACGAGCGGTCATCGGTTTCATGCACCATGTGGTCGAATGCAATGCGCCAGCTCATGGGTAGACCCTACCGACTGTCCCCCTCATTGAGGACACGGACTGTGCCCCAATCTTGGGGCGTTTCGGTGAATTCGGCGCTAGCGATCGTTGTCATCAACGAGGGCGTCGGCGACAACGTGACGCATGGTGGCCAGATCGTCCGCATCGCTTCGAGCAAACAGCGCCGTGTGCAGCGTGTGCAAAACCAAAAGATGGCTGAGCCGGCTGAGGAACGGGTCAATGTCGTGGGCGCGGGTGACCGGGCCAGTCACCAGCGCAATATCGGCTAGGCGGGTCAGCGGGGAGCGGGCGAAACTCGTCACCGCGATCAGTGTTGCGCCACCTTCTTTAGCAGCGCGGCAAGCGTTCAGTGTGTGAATGTTCGCCCCCGAGTAACTCACCGTCAGGCAGGCATCGGCGGTGGTGAGGGAGGAGGCGGCGAATTGTTGCCCCAGCACATCACTGGGTGCCTCCACCGACCTGCCGACGGTGGCAAAACGCATGGCGGCATCCTGTAGCGGTGGGGCGGAGAAGCCGGTGCCAACCAAAACCAGACGTCTCGCAGCAGCCAACGCTTCGACGGCCGCGTCAATACTGACCACATCAACGCTGGCACGGCCCAGGCTGATGGCATCCGCTGCATCGGAAAAAATACGCGACAGCGGGTGGGTGTTGAGGTTCTGTGGGGAGGGCGCGGCACGGGCAACATCAAGTTTGAGGTGTTGAAAGCCTCGAAAGCCGAGGGTTTGGCAGGCGCGGCTCACTGTGGCGGCGCTGGTTCCGGCGGCGGAAGCGAGCTCGGAGGTGGAGAACTCCACCACCTCGCTTGGGCGCGACAAAATGACTTGCGCAACACGTCTTTCGCTCGGGCCGAGGAGGGGAAGGGCGGCGCGCAGCCGGGCCATCACGGTGCTGTCACCGGGGCTAGCGGGGGTGTTCTCGTCGGACATTCACTGCTCCAAAGCCGGGGTGACGGAACGCGGCCCGCCAGGGTGGGGGCAGCATACCGAACCGAGGTGACGAGGAAAGGTCACCGACCCGAGCGCTGAGGAGGGGGCGCCACCCCGCGTCCTGCCAGGTGTGATGACGGCGCCCGCAAGTAAGCTGGGGGAGTGTCAGTGAATCCCGAGTTGCAGGGGCGCGTCTTCGCGCCGACCGCGCCGTACCTTGTTGGGCGGGAGAAAGTGCGCGAGTTCGCTCGCGCCGTCTTCGCCACCTCCCCGCTGAGCTTTGACGTTCAGGCCGCACAGGCAGCCGGGTATAGCGACGTAGTTGCCCCACCCACCTTTGCGGTGGTGATCCAGGAGGCGACGCTCGCGCAGCTGCTCGCCGAACCCGATGCTGGCATCGACTTCACCCGTGTTGTGCACGGCGATCAGCGCTTTACATACACGCGCCCGATTGTGGCCGGCGATGAGCTGACCGCAACACTGCGGGTGGCTAGCGTGAAGTCCCTGGGCGGCCACAGTATGGTCACGGCCGAATCCACCATTGTGGATGCCGCAGGTGACCACGTTGTCACCGCCATCTCCACCCTCGTTGTTAGGGGAGACGAATGACCACTCAATTCTTTAGTGAGCTGACCGTTGGCGAGATTGTCACCGAGCGCAGCTTCGCGCTCACCCGCGACTCCCTCGTGCGCTACGCGGGCGCCTCGGGCGACTTCAACCCCATTCATTACAGCGACGCCGTCGCGCAGTCGGTTGGCCTTCCCGGTGTGCTCGCCCACGGCATGCTCACCATGGGCCTCGCCGTGCAGCCCGTTGTTGACTGGATTGGTGACGCCGGATTTGTCTCCGACTACCAGGTGCGGTTCACTCGCCCGGTTGCCGTAGACGCCGCCGTTGGCGCCGTGCTCACGGTCGTTGCAAAGGTTGGTGCTGTGGATGACGCATCAGCCCGCATCGACCTCACCGTCACCTTTAACGGGGCCACCGTTCTGGGTAAAGCCCAGGTGCGCGTCAGCCCCACGCCGGCCACCGCTGCGGATTCCCCCACCGTATGAGGCTGGCCGAACTGACCACCCTTCGTGTGGGTGGAGATGCTGCTACCGTGCTGGCGCCAGAGACCCGCGACGATCTCGTTGCAACAATGCTTGATGTCTGGGCATCCGGCGACGAATGGCTGGTCGTCGGCGGCGGATCCAATCTGCTGATCGGCGACGACGACTTCGAGGGCACCGTCATTCGCACCGTGACCCGAGGCATTGAACAGGTTCCGATCGCGGATGCCGGGCGCGAGTCATCCGCCGTTCGACTCCGTATTCAGGCCGGCGAATCGTGGGACGAGCTGGTGGCGTACACGGTTGAGCACCGTCTGGCCGGGATTGAGGCGCTCTCGGGCATTCCCGGAACTTGTGGCGCTGCCCCGATTCAGAACATCGGTGCGTACGGGCAGGAGATCGCCGCCAGCCTGGTTTCGATCGAGTTTCTCGACTTTTTGACCGGCGAGCTGGAGCGAATTCCGGCGGCTGAGCTGGGCCTCGACTACCGCACCTCCACCCTCAAACAGGGTCGCGAGGGTGTTGTTATTTCGATTGACATAGACCTTGAAGCGGATGCCTCCGGCCTCAGCTCGCCCGTTGCGTACAGCCAACTGGCGGGCGCCCTCGGTGTCGAGTTGAGTGCGCGAGTGCCGCTGGAGCAGGTGCGCGACAGCGTGTTGGCTCTGCGTGCAAGCAAAGGAATGGTGCTTGATGCGAACGACCCCGACTCGGTCAGTGCTGGTTCGTTTTTTACTAACCCGATTGTGAGCGAGAACTTCGCACGCAGCCTTCCGGCCGAAGCTCCGCGCTGGTTGATGGCGCCGGAACCGGTTGACGTGGTTGTGCCGTTGGGTCAGACTCCGCCCGTTCCGACGCGGCCGGAGAACGCCTCGGTCAAGCTGAGTGCGGCCTGGCTGATTGAGCGCTCCGGCATTCACCGCGGCTTCGCGCTGCCGGGATCCCGGGCCGCTGTCTCCAGCAAACACACTCTCGCCCTGATCAACCGGGGTGGCGCGAATGCGGATGAGATCAGTGAGCTCGCCCGCTACATTCAAACCCGGGTGATGGCCGAGTTTGGGGTGCGATTGCATCCGGAACCCGTTCTGGTAGGGGTGCAGTTCTAATGTCTGAGCAGACTGTCTCGTCGCGACCTCCCGTCACCCTCGGCATCCTCGGTGCCGGCAAGGTGGGCACGGTGCTGGCGCGCCTGGCCATTGCTGCGGGCTACCGGGTGTTGATTGCCGGCTCGGGTGACCCCAAAAAAATTGCGCTCACCATTGAGGTGCTCACGCCGGGCGCGGTGGCAACCACCGCAGCCCACGCTGCTGCGGAAGCGGACATTGTCATTTTGGCCTTGCCTCTTGGCAAGTACCGCACCATCCCGGTCGAGGAGATGGCCGGCAAGCTGGTGATCGATTCCATGAACTACTGGTGGGAAGTCGATGGAATCCGCGACGACCTCACCGACCCCCGCACCTCCTCCAGCGAGATCGTACAAGAGTATTTGCCGCGTTCTCGCGTCGTGAAGGCGTTCAATCACATGGGTTACCACCACCTCGACGAAGAAGCGCGTGCCGCCGGAGCGCCCGGTCGCAAAGCCATCGCGATCGCGGGTGACACCCCTGCGGATCTCGCCGCGGCCGCTGACCTCGTCAGCGCGCTCGGCTTTGACCCGGTCGTGGCTGGCAGGTTGGCCGAGGGCGTGCGACTCGAACCAGGCAGCGAGCTCTTCGGCGCTAACTTTGAGGCCGCGGAGGTACAAGCCGCACTGGAGCGGTTCCCGCACTCGGAACGCGGCCAGCTGGTCAGCGCTGCACGCACGCCAACACCAACCCCAGACCACGAGGCGAACAGCCACCCCACCGAGTAGCAGGGCATGTGCGCGCCACTCAGGGCGGGGAAGGCGGCGATTCCTCGCGGCAGCCTCGCAGAGAATTGCTGAGAGGTGACGAGCGCAGTTAGAGCAGCATGCGCATGCGGGAACGAGTCTCGCGCAGCACTTCGACCAGCGGGCGGTCCTCACCTCTCAGCCAGTCGGTAAGCGCAATATCGAACACCATCACGCCGAACGGTGCGAGCAGAGCCGCGCTTGAGGGATCAACCCCGTGTTTGATAATCGCAGCTTCAATCGCATCGGCGAGCATGGCCGATTTGAGGAGCTCCCGCTCTCGCAGCTGTGCGTCGGATCGGATGATGGCCTGGCGGGCGGCGATCGACTGACGCCATTGTCCGAAGTGGCGCTCCGCGATGATCTCAAACCCGAACATCACCAGGTTTATGGGGGTTAAGCCGACCGGAGCAGTGGCGAGCAAGCCCTCGACCACTTCGGGAAACTCGCGCTCGCGAAGAAATAGCACGTCACGTTTGTCAGCGAAGTGACGAAAGAAAGTTCGGGTGGTCAGTCCCGCCCGGGCGGTGATCTGGGGCACCGTGGTGGCGGTGTAACCCTGCTCGGCAAACAGTTCGAGTGCGGCACTCTCGAGACGCAGCGCTGCATCCGGTGCCCATCGACTCATGGTCACACTCTAACCGATGACACGAGATGTCATAGCGTATAGTCGTGATGACACGACATGTCATTACCGTCGTCACAGTCACTCAAAGGATTCTTATGCCCATCAACTCCGCGGCCTGGCTCGATGCCCCCTACTCCGATCTCGTCATCAAAGCCGCGCCGTACACCCCTGCTGGGCCCGGTGAGATCGTCATTCGCAACCGC
>DASYMY010000364.1:0-2838 GCA_036008825.1 Glaciihabitans sp. | reverse complement strand
ACGAGGCCATTGTTGGTCTTGGTGGGCAGGCATTTATGGCCAAGAATTCTCAAGACGCCGTGAGAGCGTTCCGACCGTACTTCGATAACGCTCCCGTGTACGGACACGGGCCCTCGCTGGAAGATTTTACCGAGCAAACCCCGCTCACGGTGGGAAGCCCTCAGCAGGTCATCGACCGGTACGCGGGAATGCGGGAGCACTTCGGTGACTACCAGCGTCAGCTCTTCCTGATGGATCATGCCGGCTTGCCCCTCAAGACCGTTCTTGAGCAGCTCGACATTCTGGGAGAAGAGGTTGTTCCGGTCCTGCGCAAGGAGTTCGCGAAGAACCGCCCAGCGAACGTTCCCGACGGGCCCACCCACGAATCGCTTGTTGCTGCCGCACGTGCGGGGGCCCAGGTAGCCGACACCACAGGTTCATCGTCGCTTGAAACGGCTCGGTCGTAGTGATGACTGGCACTCGCAAACTTGTTGTTGTCTCGGCTGGTCTCAGTCAGCCCTCCTCAACCCGCCTGCTGGCCGACCGCCTCACCGCGGCAACCGAGGAGCGGCTGGGATTGGACGGCATCGAGGTATCCACCGAGATTATTGAATTGCGTGATCTCGCCCACGACATCACCAACAACCTGCTGACCGGGTTTCCTGCACCGGCGCTCGCCGCAGCGGTTGAGGCACTGACGCACGCGGACGGCGCCATTGTCGCCACCCCCATCTTCACCACCAGCTACAGCGGCCTCTTCAAGTCCTTTATCGACGTGATTGAGCCAACGGCATTGACCGACCTACCGGTACTGATGGGTGCAACCGGGGGAACAGAGCGACACACCCTTGCGCTCGACTACGCCATGCGCCCGCTGTTTACCTACCTGCATGCCGTTGTTACCCCAACGGCCGTGTACGCGGCGTCCAGTGATTGGGGAAGCGGAGCGGATGCCACGGATGGCGGCCTTTCTGCCCGCATCGCGCGGGGTGCAGGCGAACTCGCCACCCTGATGCGCGGATCGGAACGTTCGGCACGGGTAATCGACCCGTTCGCCCTGCCCGCCGGATTTAGCCCCGGTGGGGGATACGGCGCCGAGTAAGCCGAAAAATGTAGAGAAGCCCGGCAACACGCGGAACGGCCTTGAGCCTCAAGTTACTAGGCCGTTCCGCAGGGGCACTGGTAGGCTGGGCGGTGGTCCAGTTGCAAACTGGCCGCATAACCAAATAGCGAGAAATCGTAGTACAGAGCAATATCTACATGCCGGATCAAGGCATGTACGTGGAGCAGGCTGGCCAGACGCTGGTCACCGGTGGTGGTATTCGGAACGTCTTGTGAGCGTCCGAGCATTTCTACTGTTGACCAGACATGCGCCCCACTCTTGGGATAGACGTACGTACACGGCGGCACCTTTATACAGTGCCGATGCTGTGTCATCGAACCCGCTCCTGCTCCTTGACGAGTCGCGACCCATTCGGGGTTGCGACGTAAAACAAAGGAGAAACCCCCCTATGGAGGGTCCAGAAATCAAGTTCGCCGAAACCGTTATTGATAACGGAAAGTTCGGCACACGCACGGTTCGTTTTGAAACCGGTCGCCTCGCGCAGCAGGCACAGGGTGCCGTTGCCGCGTACCTCGACGAAGAAACCATGATCCTGTCGGCAACTTCGGCAGGAAAGCACCCCCGCGAGGGATTCGACTTCTTCCCCCTCACGGTGGATGTTGAAGAGCGTTCATACGCCGCAGGCAAGATCCCCGGCTCGTTCTTCCGCCGCGAAGGACGCCCGTCGACCGAAGCTATCCTTGTCTGCCGTTTGATCGACCGGCCGTTGCGCCCCACCTTCGTGGAGGGCCTGCGCAACGAAGTTCAGATCGTCATCACGGTTCTGAGCATCGCCCCCGACGAGTTCTACGACGCACTTGCCATTAACGCGGCATCCGCTTCAACTCAGATTTCGGGACTTCCGTTCTACGGACCGGTTGCGGGAATCCGTTTGGCCCTCATCGGTGACCAGTGGGTTGCATTCCCCAAGTACTCGCAGTTGGAAGAGGCCGTCTTCGACCTCACCGTTGCAGGACGCCTCGTCACCGACGCTGACGGCAACGAAGACGTCGCGATCATGATGGTTGAAGCCGAAGCCACCGAAGGCAGCTGGGACCTCATCCAGGCTGGCGCAACCAAGCCAGACGAGACGGTTGTTGCTCAGGGACTCGAGGCTTCCAAGCCTTTCCTCAAGCAGCTCATCAAGGCTCAGCTGGAATTGGCTGCACAGTCCGCAAAAGAAATCGCGAACTACCCGGTCTTCCCGCCGTTCGAGCAGTCCACCTACGACACCGTTGCCGGTTTCGCGTACGACGAGCTCAAGGGGATCTACCAGATCGCCGACAAGGCCGAGCGCCAGAACGCGGATGACGCACTCAAGGACCGCGCCAAGGCCCACGTTGTCTCCCAGGTTGAGGCCGGCGTCCTCGCCGAGTCCGCCCTCGGACAGGTCTCTGCCGCATACAAGTCGCTCACCAAGAAGATCGTCCGTGGACGTATCCTCAGCGAGGGTGTACGTATCGACGGCCGTGGACTGAGCGATATCCGCGCATTGGATGCTGAAGTTCAGGTCATCCCGCGCGTACACGGTTCAGCTATCTTCCAGCGCGGTGAGACTCAGATCTTGGGTGTCACAACACTGAACATGCTGAAGATGGAACAGCAGATTGACTCGCTGGCTCCTGTCACCAAGAAGCGTTACCTGCACCACTACAACTTCCCGCCCTACTCGACCGGTGAAACCGGCCGTGTCGGCAGCCCGAAGCGTCGCGAGATCGGTCACGGCTTCCTTGCCGAGCGCGCACTCGTTCCCGTGC
>DASYMY010000363.1:0-4800 GCA_036008825.1 Glaciihabitans sp. | reverse complement strand
AACCAGCACCGGGTGCCCTCACCGACCACCACCGCGGTCCACCCTCGGGCCGAATCTTTCAACGCGTCCAGCAACCTCGCGGCCGCCGGCCGGCGTTGCCATGGCACCGACCGGGACTGCCCTACGTCGAAGAACTCCGCGGACACTTGCCCGCCCAGTGGCTCGACGAACCGGCATGCATTGCCCAGCTGCCAGCCTCGCGAGGTTGCCGGGTCCTGCTGGTCCTCGGTCGAACATCGCCCATAGAACGCAAACTCACCGACTGTGGGTATAGGTGTAGGCACGCTGGTACCCCATAGCGCATCCAGCTGCGCCCACGGATCGGAGCTGGCGGTCACCTCACGACCCCATCGAGCACCTCTGCAGCTGACACGCACTCAGCCTGCGTGTGCGGGGCGCGGGTGCGCTAGGAAAGTCCCTCGTTCGATGACTCTCCTGTCCAAGCGGTAAATTTCCTGTCATTTTCAGCGCTGATTGTTGCTTGGGCCATCTGTGGTTGTGGTGCCGGAGACATTGTCAAGCCAAATCAGGCGGCCAGCTCGATTTAGTCAATTTCCGGAGATGAGGTTGTTGTGGTCGACAGGCTCGTCGACCTGATGGGCAGGCTGAACTCATGAGTCATCGGACTCAATCTCGGTCTCCGGTTATCGTGTCGCACAAGTGAAACACTTTTATTCGATCGCCGGAGAACTTGCACCCTGCTATCGCTTACCTAAGTCGTTAGAAGCGATTGTAATTGACCTCCACATTGGACTTGTCGACATATTCAAGTGCTTTGCCTGCCAGTTCCTCGTAATATCGCCAGGCTGTGGGTCCGATGTAGGCCTGGCGGTGTTGGACAAAGGCATTCCCAAGCTTCCATGCCCGGCAAATTGGACGGGCCCAAACTGTCATGACGTCCTCGCTGGAAATGTACTTGCGCGAAAGAAAGAGTCCAAGTAATTCGTATGTTGATAGTGCCCTGTTTATTAATCGGTATTCCTTGGTGGTCAGTGCCGACACACTCTCTTCGTCTGTTACCTTCTGAAAGAGAAGCTGGCGACCATACTGGCGATCCTCCGAGATTAGCAACTCATAGATTTTGAGGTAGGTGTCTCGGCGGTGTCTTCGGTGCGTGTCGATAAACGTAAAGGTGCTGACTAGCAGGGCCAGGCTTGCAAGCGAGATCGTCACGATAGCTGTCACGCATGCTATGTCGTCGGAGGGTCGTTGTTTGCTACCTTGAGGCCAAGGTTGCTATCTAGAGGTTTACGTTCGACTCGTGCCCCGTTTTGTGGGCCGCCGAGAAGCTTACTGAAACGCCTCCCGTCTGTGGGTCTATGCCCGCTTTGTCCTTCTTGGCCAGATAGTTACACATTTGTGGATGAGTCAGTCGGCGGGGGCTGCCGTCTGCGTGGTAACGGCAACTCTCGGCGGGGCGTGACCATCGTCGAAGCACCTGTTGAGCGCGCCAGGCCAGACATCAGACGCTTTTGACCCTGGGAGGCGTGCACAGCGACGACGTCAACGGCACGCCGCCGCGTCCAGCGCGTTTGTCGACGACGGGAACTCCGGTCACGCACGGTCGCCGGTTAGTGCATACGCGATCGAGGTAAACATCTCGCGTGCATCCAGAGCTGTGCCGTCTGCGCCGCTGCTACGGCCGAGGTGAACGACCTCGCCGACAGCTGATCAGCCCGGTGCGGGCGACGTGTTGGTAGGAACCTTGCTTGGACGCGGTGCTAGTCGGATACCGTGCTGTGGTGGAAGCCGATGGCCCCAGCCCCTTTCCGGGCATGGCCAAGAACCTTCCGGCATTTGTCAGGGGAGCGGTCGCCCATTAGCCGCGGCGCGTGGACGACCGCCGAGCTGAAAAACTCGGCGGCCTTGCCCGTCTGCACCAAGGACAGGATGCGTCGCGGCCTCGCACGCACCGGGGCGGCGTCGTTCACCACCATCTGGTGCGGCCGAGGCCGCACCAGATGGCCGTCGCTGGCGTTCGGGCAGGTGGTCATGTTTGTCCGAACACCAGCGGAGGCAATCCCCGCTTAAACGGGCCGGTTCTCGCGCCGGGGGCTCATGTATCCGTACACGGTTTGTCCACGCAGGCGTTCAGGAAGCTCCGGTCTTGCGTGTTCCACTGGAGCAAGACCGACAGGCGCCCGATGTTGGGGGCCGAGCCGTTGTCGACCATGTCGTTGGGTTCGAGGTCGGGGTGACTGTCGGTGCCGTCGTAGCGGACGGCCATGTACAGGACCATGCGGGCGACGTCGCGTGGTGAATCTCAGCCCTTGGGGTTATGTGAATGTCGACGATATGGCCGCGATGCTGACGACGACGTGGATCCCGGCCGACTCCAGCTACGAGGTGCGTATGGCAGACGCCTTAGTCGCCGCGTGCCGAGAATTCACCAAGCCCTTGCGTTACGACAGTGTCGCAGATGTGTTCCCGAATTTTGTGCTCACAGACACCGATCCGACGACGTTCGTCGAGATTTGGGGGATCCAGGGACGGGAGAAATATGAGAACCGCAAGCGGGAGAAGTGGGCGAGTTACAGGAAGTCCGGTCGGACACTTGGTCTGAATGGATCGTCCGGCGTGACCCGGATGGGGCCGGTCATTGGCAGGACCAGCGAGTGAACGGGCTGGTCGAGCTTCGTCGGGCGCGTGGTGGCCGTCGTCACGGCGGGATCTTCCTGGTCTGGGTCCTCAGCTGGCAGGGACGGCTCCCTGCCAACTGAGGATCCAGACAGGTCTAACCGATCTCGTTGAGCCGACAGAGCACTTCCCGGACAGAGTCCCTCAGACGGGCTCAGAGGTGGGGCCACTTCAAGCCGCCCGTGGTGGAGCCATTTCAAACCGTCAGGGCCACTCAGGTGACAAGTGCGGCTCACATCCAGTGACAGTTAGTGCTCACAGATCCCGTCTGCCCTCGACGTCACGGCGTCAGGAAAGTGACAGATGCGACTCACAGTCACAACCAGCCGAGGTTGGACTGGTCACAACTCCTGGCGTTGTTGTCGTCGTAACTGACCGCACCCCAGGCTTCACGCCCGGGTAGATGTGGAGCCGAACTGCGGCTGGGTTTCTGGTTAGCCTGACGCTCCTTCGGTTGCTTCACGCCTGTGCCGGACGCGCAAACGGCCTAATTTAGGGTCAGCGCACCTAAAATCGGTGTGAGTCACCCGGATGCAGTCTTTTGGCTCTCTTGATGATCGTGAAGGGTTCCCCTTACTTTCAGGTCGCGTGGCGTCGGGGACGCGCGCTGACCGGACCGAGGGGGCCTTACCCGATGTTGCGCCACAAAAAGGCGCGCAGTTCACTGCTGCGCGCATTGTCCGTCGTGGGGTTGTTGCTGATTTCTTCCGTGGTGGTGACCTCGGCAGGGCCGGTCCCACCGGACGGCGGATCTCCGTCTGTACCGATCGCCGAGGCGCCGGACACCGCCACGGCTATGGCAGCGGCCCGGCGACAAGGATCCCGCGTCGGTATCGCCGACTTGACCGCGGAGTCAAAACTGGTCTACGCCGAGCCGGACGGCACCTTGACCGCGCGGCTGGCCACTCGGCCGATCCGCGCCAAAGAGGACGATGCGTGGGTCGAGATCGACACCAAACTCCGGCAGCACCCGGACGGCACCCTGCACACCGGCGCGACGACTGCCGACGTAGCGTTCTCCGCAGGTGGCGCGGACACGCCACTGGCACGGATTGCCACAGAGGACAAAATCTTCGCGCTCATGTGGCCGGGTGATCTGCCGCCGGCTGTGGTGACCGACGACACCGCGACCTACAGCGAAGTCTTTCCCGGCGTCGACTTGGAGATGCGGGCGGAGGCCGACGGCTACAACCAGCGTCTGATCATCAAGACTGCTGAAGCCGCTAAGAACCCTGGCCTGGCGCAGATCCGGTTTGGACTCACCGCCGACGGCGTGACACTGAGGACCACCGCGTCCGGCCAGATCGAGGCTGTCGACGCGAGCGGTGGCGTGGTGTTCGTGGCGCCGGCGCCGATGATGTGGGACGACCGTGGCATCGAGGTCTCGCACACCCCCGTCGGCGTGAGCATCGACACCGGTAACCTGACGCTCGTCCCTGATCAGAAGATGCTCGCCGATCCCACGACACGGTTTCCCGTGGTGGTCGACCCTGACTTCCGCACGGTCGGGCAATCGACGTGGGCCAAGGTGTTCACGGGGCATCCGAACGATTCGTACGTGAACGGTACTAACGACGGGGACGCCTGGGGCAAGGTCGGGTACTGCGGCTGGTCTGATTGCAACGGCATCGGCACCGCACGTACCTATTATCAGTACGACACCAGTTTTCTGGCTGACAAGCGTCTCATCTCGGCCTTCTTCGACACCACGATTGTTCATGGGCCGTCGTGCACGGCCAGCGACCAGCAGCTTTATGTGTCCCATGCCAGTATCGGCTGGGGCACGACGTGGAACAACGCTCCTAGCGGCACGCTGTTGGGAACGAAGTCAGCGCCGGGTAGCTGCGACGGTTACCAGCCGTTGGGATTTTCGGTGGGTAACAACCTGAATAAAGATGGCTTGTCGACCTACTTCATGAAAGCCCCGGACAATAATGAAAACAACAAGTATTCGTGGCGCCGGTATGACGTCACGGTGACCTGGCTGGCCATCAATTACAACAGCAGGCCGAACCCGCCATATGAGATGAAGACCGATCCGCCGCTACCTGCGCCGTGTCGTTGGTGTGGTGGTGTCCCGTATCTTGGGGATAATTTTGTCCGGCTGCAGAGCAAATTGTCGGACCCGGACAGCAATGAGCAGCTCCGCCCGATATGGGACAT
>DASYMY010000362.1:0-2677 GCA_036008825.1 Glaciihabitans sp. | reverse complement strand
TGCGGTTAATTGCCCCTCCATCTCACCCGAGTGGCAGAACCCCAACGGCGTGCCCATCGACGCGATCATCTTCGGGGCGCGCAGGCGCGCCGTCGTGCCGCTGGTGTACGAAGCGCGCGACTGGCAGCACGGCACGTTCCTGGGCGCCACGTTGCGCTCGGAGACAACCGCGGCGGCCGTGGGCAAGGTCGGCGTTCTGCGCCGCGACCCGATGGCCATGGTGCCGTTCTGTGGCTACAACATGGCCGACTACTGGCAGCACTGGTTATCCATTGGGACACAGTTGCGCTCCACCGGAACCGTGCCGCGCATATTCCAGGTCAATTGGTTCAGAAAAGACTCCGACGGTGATTTTTTGTGGCCAGGTTTCGGCGACAATTCACGTGTTCTGGCCTGGATTCTCGACCGAGTCGACGGTCAGGTAGCGGCGGATGACTCCCCGCTCGGGCTGCTCCCGCGCCCCGGTGACATCAATACTGACGGCCTCAACCTGAGCGCAGGCGCGTTCAGCCAGCTGTTTGAGATTGATCCCACACGGTGGTTAGCCGAGGTGGACGACACCGAGCGCTTCTTCGACACCTTTGAAGGCAAGGTACCCGTCGCGGTGCTGCGCCAATTGAGCGAATTACGGCTTCGACTGCAGCACATGCCCTAGCGGGCAACAATCCGGCAGACTCGTCCCCAACGTTTGTCACTTCGTAATCGTCTTAAGAAGTGAAGAGGTCGAGGAGGTTACCGGTTTGCCCAACACAGCGTCATCCCCTCCCGCCCAGTGGGAGCGAGTTGTAGAACAACTCGTCGCTGAACGCGGGGACGCCCTCATCCGCTACGCCTACTTCGTGTCCGGAAGCCGGGATGACGCCGCCGATCTAGTGCAGGACGCCCTCGTCAAAACCTTCGGACGACTGCGTAACGGTTTCAGCATCGCCAGCGCCGAAGCCTATGTTCGGCGCGCCATTCTTAACACCTACGTCGATCACGGGCGCCGCAGCACACGTTGGCGCCAAATCGCTCACCTAGAAGCCGCTCCAGAGCTGCAACCCGCCACCTCCGATGCCACCGATCTGTCGGTAGATCTCCACGAAGAGCTCCAGAAACTGACCCCACGAGAGCGAGCCTGCCTAGTATTGCGCTACTACGACGACCTCAAAGTTGACGACATCGCCGCCACCCTGCGCCTCAGCCCTGGAGCGGTGAAACGCTACCTCAGCGACGGCCTCTCCAAAATGGCCTCCCGGCTGGGCGCCGGAGATCTCCGCGACAACCGGACCCCGACACCTGGAGCATCCCATGTCCGATAATTACACTCGTCCGCCGCAACTGCCGCACCCTCACCTGCCCCCAAATTCCCTCGATACGCAGGAGATCATCCGTCGCAGCAAACGGCGCCGCCTGCCACGCACCATCGGCACCGGTCTTGTCAGCACCCTAGCCATCGTTGGTCTTGGTATTGCCGGGGTGAGCGGCTTGGCCGCTTTCCCGTTCACCGGAGCATCCAGCTCCGACTCTGCTGTTTCGTCCGAAGCGGCCACCGACGACTTCACCTCCGATTCGCAGGAGAATGCCGATTCTTTTATCTACGACGCCCCCAATTACGACTCTTCACCGTTGACCGAATCAGGAGAATCCATGCCCCCAACGGTGCCAGCGGAGAAGCTGAACCTGTGTGGGGCGCCCCTCACTGAGGCCGCGCCCAGTGCCACGGGCCTTCAGCTCACGGTTGATTTCCCCACGGCGGATGCCGGAAGCGCGAGTGTCACCGGCACCGTCACCCTCACCAATGCGGGAACGGGCATCATCACCGGGACAACACCGGCGACCCCCATCATCACGCTGTCGCAGAACAACGTGGTGATCTGGCACAGCAACGGGCCGACGATCATGATGATCACTGAGGTGAATTTGAGTCCAGGCGAGTCCCTTACCTACCCGGCAAGCTTCACCCCTGTTGTGTGCGGACCAGAAGACGATAGCGGGGAGTCGTTCCGGAACGACCTTCCTCCGGCTCCCGCGGGCAGCTACGAGGTGTCGGCGGCAATTGACCTGACCCTGACATCGTCACCTTCAGCCAGCGAGCTGATCACCGGACCGCGCTTCCCCGTAGTGCTCCGATAACCACACGGGTGCACTCACCAATCCCCTGGCGAAAGCTCAGGATTTTGTGGGAGGCTAGCCCCATGTCAAAGCAGTCAATCCTCGGTCGTATTGCCCAACTAGCTAAAGCGAATATCAACTCGCTTCTCGATCAGGCTGAGGATCCTCAGCTGATGCTCGACCAAATGGTTCGCGACTACACCAACAGCATTGCGGAAGCCGAAAGCGCTGTTGCCCAGACCATCGGCAACCTTCGTCTCACAGAGCAGGACTACCGCGAAGACGTGGAGAACGCTGCGGATTGGGGTCGTAAAGCTCTCGCCGCGAGCGCCAAAGCAGACCAGCTCCGCGCACAGGGCAATAGTGTCGACGCCGACAAGTTTGACAACCTAGCCAAGGTCGCTCTGGGCCGTCAGCTCTCGAGCGAGAACGAAGCAAAGACCGCTCAGCCGGCTATCGCCTCGCAGACCCAGGTTGTTGACCAGCTCAAAAAAGGCCTTGACGCAATGCGCGGCAAGCTGACCGAGCTGACGGCAAAGCGTGATGAGCTCATTGCCCGTTCGAAGACCGCCGCAGCGCAGCA
>DASYMY010000361.1:0-9039 GCA_036008825.1 Glaciihabitans sp. | reverse complement strand
ACCAGCCACTGGGTTCTCAAGAACCTCGCGCAGCGTGGTGCCGAAGTGCACCTCGAAACTCAGCTCACCTCAGCAGTTGGCGGAACCATTGAGCTGTCTACGGGCGAAAGCTTCGAGAGCGACCTGATCATCTGGACAGCAGGAGTGATGGCAAACCCCGTCCTGCGTAACACCGACCTGCCCACCGAGGAACGTGGCCGTCTGCGTGTTCAGCCGGATCTGCGCGTCATCAACGACGACGGAATCGTGGCCGACGCGTGGGGTGCTGGCGATGTCAGCGCCGTCCCCGACCTCACCGGTAAGGGTGTTGGTGGCTTCTGTGTCCCCAACGCACAGCACGCCGTGCGTCAGGGCAAGGTCATGGCGAAAAACATTGTTGCAGTACTGCGCGGAGAAACACCGACTCAGTACCGCCACGACAACCTGGGTGCTGTGGCCGGTCTTGGCCTTGGCTACGGAGTGTTCCAGTCCGGCAAGTTCGCCGTCAAGGGTGTTCTTGCTTGGGGAATGCACCGCGGCTACCACGGTCTGGCCATCCCCATGTGGGAGCGCAAGATCCGCGTGTTCGGCAACTGGGCATTCAACCTCGTCCTCGGACGCGACATTGTCGGAATCTCGGCACGCGAGACTCCCCGCGCCTACTTCCAGGAGTTCGCGTCGCGCCCCAAGGCTGCACCCGCAGCGGCCCCGGCTGCTCCTGCTGCCGCCAAGGAGGAGAAGATTCCAACTCCTGCTGGAGCCCCCGAAGGTCAGATCTACGCAAACCCCGTCGACTAACGTCGCGAAATCTCACACTCAACGTCGACCTTCGGGTCGAAGGTGTGAACCAGTAACAACTGATCAGCACCAGCCTCGACGTGAGCCTTCACGTTAGGCTGGTGCTGCTCGCCCCGGTAGCCCAATCGGCAGAGGCAGACGACTTAAAATCGTCCCAGTCAGGGTTCGAGTCCCTGCCGGGGCACCAGTACCACGCGTATAGTGCCCACCATTCGGTCATTTCGCCTATTTACCCTCCGAGTCTCGTCGCGGCCAAGCGAAGTGGGCTACGGTCAGTCGAGGCATCAATGACGATCGAGGTACCGCAATGGGAATGCAAAAGGTGTCAATCGAAGCGCTCGCTCGGCAGCAACTCAAGTTGGCAACGGACGCGTCAAGCGGACGATCAGCGTCAACTATATTTGGCGGCCACGAGAAGGCGTTGCGCCAAACCCTTCTCGCCCTCGTAAAAGACACGACGCTGGCAGAACACGAAAGTCCAGGCGAGGCCACCGTCTACGTGGTCGAGGGACGCGTACAGCTTCATGCCGCAGGAGCAACGTGGGAAGCACGGACCGGTGATCTCCTCATCATGCCCAGCGCGCGGCATAGCATTGACGCGCTCGAAGATTCAGTGCTTCTAATGACGGTCGCCAAGACTGCCGACAACGTCAGCAACAAACCCTAGAGCTCCTTACTGCACCAATGACCAATGGCGGATGATTGTCCGCTTCGACCTTTGCCGTGACCTGAGCAGGCCAGTTTCACTGTTCTCTGTGGCGCTGAGGGTGACCTTCAGCTTGTGGCGGGCTCCACGAACCGCACCCAGCTCCACGTGGCCGCACAACCTACCGCGATAACCGCAGCGCCTGCCGCAGCAAACAGAATTGGGAAGTTGGCTCCAGCAAGGATCATCCCCGCCAACACTCCAACCGCGAGGGTAAGTGCCAACCACACGATGGGTGACCATTCCAGGATCGCCCGCCCCGGCAGATTCACCACGGGCAGTAGTAGTAGCAGCGATGAACCGATTCCGGCGAGACAAATGGCGGACAGCATCTCGTTGAGCGCGGTCATCCAGAATCCACCCACCGCGGGTAGTAGCCCGAGTGTGACCCAAGCGACCACAGCGAGCGTCGAAATGACAGCAATCTGGGTGGTCTGGGCGATCCCTCGAGAGCGAGCACTGACGCTCATTGCAAACTGCGCTGCTACTACAACGCCAACAATCAGGGGCGGCTGTATCCCACCGATGCGGGACAGGATTGCTGTGAGAGCACCAATACCCAGGAAGATGGGAACGAGGCGAATGTCGCAGCGGATGCCAAGATGTTTGCTCGCTCCACGGGTCGCCACGGCGACCGCCAAGTTCAGGACGGTGAGTCCAATCGTTACAGCTATGGTCAATCGGAGATAGCGAAACTCACTTTGGATTCCACTGGCAAGGACGGCCAAAAGCGCCGCGCCAACAACGGCACCGGTAGCGATGAACAGTGGGTGCGCTGACGCCGATGTTAGCGGAGATGACTTTTCCACCGGAGCAACATAGTGGCGGTTTCGTCCTGTCAGGTTGGGCCCGTGTACATGAAACCGGCCGCGCAAGGCCCCTGCCAGCAGGCGAAAAGGGAGTGCGATCAAGATGAGCCAACCAGCGGCGAGAAGCAGCCCCAAACCCCAGTGACCGTCACTAAAGGCCTGCTGCGGGCTGACAATTGCGGCACCGTACAGGGTGGGTGTTCCCCAGCTCTTTTGCGGCGAAACGATGAGATTCGCACCGGGTGGCGGAGGCAACAGCGGTGCGGCCACCGGCGGATCGGTGCTCTCCGGGGTCGGGATAGCCGGTGCCGGCGTCGGTTCTGTGGGATCAACCGGAATAGCGGGATTGGCCGTCGGGGACGGAGGGGGTGCGGGCACCGGGTCTGATGCCGTTGGGCCGGGTTGTGGAGCCGATGGAGCAGAGGATGGGGGAGTTGTACTCGGTGGCGGAGTCGCTGACCCGGTTATCTTCCCAAAACGTACCTCGACGGCCGCACTGGGGGAGCTGAAGTTTTGAGCGGCGTCCCACTGAATAGCCGTTATCTCGTGATTTCCGGCGCGGATCCCCGTTCCTGTACACGCCCATTTTTTGTCTTTCACTGTGGTGGTGCAAATGGGTGTGCCCGACACATAAACGTCAACTGTCGCTAGGTTTTCGCCCGTTCCGCGGTAGTCGCTTGGTTGTTGTGTGATTCGGTCGCCGTCACGAGGAGTCGTGATGATCGGGGCACGCGGCACATCGCGGTCGATGGTGAGGGTTCGAGCTGGAGAGGGCGGCGACCATTCCGTTGACGAACCCGGCCAGGACTGTTCGACCTGCACTCGGTATGTTCCGGATGGAAGTGTGAGGCCGCAATACCAGTATCCGTCGCCCACCTGCTGACCACAGGTTTGGATGCTCGCGCTCGGTGCAGACACGCGAATGCGCACGTTGGCCCCGTCCCAGCCGAGCCCGTCCAGCGATCCGCCGTTGATTATGTCTCCCGTGCTCGTGAATGCGGGAGCACCCAGGACGCGAAGCGTCAGCGCTGCGGATGTCGCTGTGTGGGTGGATCCGTCGTATTCAAGTGCTTTCAGGCCGATTGTGCCGCTCGGCAATGTCACAGCACTACAAGTCCAGGTTTGGGACTCAGTGGCTCCGATAGTGCACAGCGGGTCACCCCCGTCGACGGCCGGAATTACTACCGAATGGTCAGCTTTTTTGGTGCCAGACAACGTCACGGTTGTTCCCGAGACAAAGGAATTCTGCCCGGGACTCGTGATCGCAATAGGCGTGGAATCTGTGGTTGGTGGGGGAGTGGGCGCAGAAGTTGGGCTGGGCGTCATCGACGGAGGTGGCGTGGTCGACGGAGCTGGTGCAAGTGACGCCGGCGGGCCTGGGGGTTGGGAGGTCGACGGTGCTGTCGGCGGGGTGGTGGTCGACAGCTCACTCTCAGCTTTAGGTGGAACCAATTTGCCGGGCTCCATGGAATCCGGCAGCGCAGGAATCGTCGACGGAGAGCTTGACGGTGACGGCGTCACTGTTGGTGTAGACGTCACCGAAGGGGCGGACGTCGTCTCCGGTGTTGACACGGTTTCGAAGGCCGAGTTAATCGCGGGAAGTGCCGCAGCAGCAGCGCCCCCCGTGCCGAGACCCAGGCTAGACGTACCCGCCACAATAAAGAGTCCGAGAAGCGGGACAGCGACGGCTGATTTCCACCGTCGACGATCGGCGAAGAGCGCCATTCCGCCGCGGCGGAACGATCGTCGGGGGGAACTCAATACCGGTTTACGCACTTCCTAACCATTTAGGACGGCAAACCGCATGGTGTCAACCCGCTTGCCGGTGTGCCCGCGTAACGCTAGGAAATTCTTGCAATTGAGGCGAGGCTCTGAAACGGTATGTTCCACCCCTAGCGAGAGTTTTTCGATGCTTTTTGTAGCACCTGCCGCGCCGCTAAATCGTCCCGTGACACCACTTAGCCATGCCTCGGTATAGCTTCGGAGAAGTCCCGGCCATCATTGGCTCGGCACCGCAGGGCTACAAAGTCACTGAGCGGGCCCGCGTCATTGGGCGAGGTGATGCCGTATTTGTCCGCGCTAAAGTGGCTATCTGGACCTGGCAGATACAAGCCGGATCCAGGTTCGAACCACTCACCGTGCCCGATCGCGCCATCGTCGGCGCCGTCTCTCGGTTCCGAATTCGCTTTGGTCCTCTGAGCCCAACTGTGACTTGCCGCGTGTTTGCGGTTATCGATCAGGAGGAGCGAGCTGGCTTCGCGCACGAAGCAATTCGCGGTCATCCGCAATCAGGCTGGGAGAGTTTCATCGTCGAACGAGACGGCGACAACGTTGTGCTGCGAATACGCGTTGTCGCTCGTCCCGCCGCCTGGTGGATGCGGGCGGCAGGACCAGCGGGCGACATTGCCCTCCATCTGTTATTGCGGCGCAACCTCAGGTCGCTCGACACGCTACTAATCAACCGTGCGGCACGTCACACGTCGGACTAAACCAGGTGGCGGTGATGAAGCAGTCTGCAATTCTCGACGAGTCGGCCGCTCGACGGTGCAAAACTGACCGTCGACTGTGACCAACGCAAATTATTCGCCGTAGCCCTCAACGTACGCGTCGATCTCTGCCAACCATTGTTGCTTCTCGTCTTCAGGCAACCACGATGCTTCGAAGGAGTTCTTCGCCAGCGTCACCACATCCTCGATGCTGAGAGAAGCCTTCTCGGCCAGGGCGAGGTAGTTGTCCGCGACGTAGGCGCCGAAATAGGCGGGATCGTCGGAATTGAGAGTGACTTTCACACCCTGACGCAGCAACGACACGATCTCGGTCGCTTTCATGTCGTCGGTGACAAAACTGTTCGATACCGGGCAGCAGGTGAGTCCAATGCCACTTTCCACCAGCAGGGCAACCAGTTCGGGGTTCTCCACAATGTTGGTTCCGTGATCAATACGGTCCACTCCGATGTCGCGCAACACCTGCTCAATGTTGGTAATGCTGCCCACCTGATCGATGTCGCAGTGCATGGTGAGTTTTAGGTCGTTTGTCCGGGCCAGCGCAAAGACTTCCGCAAACTTGGCCGGTGGGTTGTCACGTTCGTCCGAGTCGAGGCCAACGCCCACAAACCGGTCACGGAACGGCAGCGCCGCAATGAGAGTTTCCATTGCACTTTCTGCTGACATGTCTCTCAAGAAACACAGAATGAGGTCAGCGGATACCCCAAAGCTGGCGGCATCTTCCGCCGCACGGTAGTACCCCGAGATAACCGTCTCAATTGGGATGCCGCGGGAGGTGTGTGCCTGCGGGTCGAAGAACGCCTCAACGTGCCGCACGCCGTCGGTGGCAGCACGTAGGAAGTAGCTATAAGCCAGGTCGTAGAAGTCCTCCTCGGTGACAAGGACATTCATCGCGGGATAATAAACGTTCAAGAACGATGCCAGGGTGTCGAAGACGTAGGTCGCGCGGACCTCCTCAACCGTGCTCTGACCAATGTCCACGCCGTTGCGGGTGGCGAGCTCCAGCTTGAGTTCTGGCTCCAGAGTGCCTTCCAGGTGAAGGTGCAACTCGCACTTGGGTAGACCTGCGATAAAACCCGGAGTAACGGAATGTGCAGCCATAATTAGTCCTTTCAAACGACCAGTGATCACACGCTATCAACGCCCTATTTCGGTAGTGTTTCTCACCTTCCGGACGGCTATGTAACGTGCCGGTAATATGGCCGATCTCGAGGCGTCACATTTAGGTAATAGTGTTGCGCACACAGCAGCCGTGACTAGTACGGCACCCCCGCCAGTTCCACAGAGAGGCCATGTTTATGACGAACTCCCGAGGTTCATCGCTCCGCCGCACGAAGGCTAGCCGCCTCGGGCAAGGAATCGCCATTGCCGCCGTTGTTGCCCTCGGTATGACCGCGTGCGCCAGCGACGACTCAGCTGACGAAGGCGCCACCGCGGAGAGCGGATTCGGCGATGCCACCATCCAGCTGGCATGGATCAAGAACGCGGAGTTTATGGGCGAGTTCCTCGCCGAGTCCAACGGGCACTTTGCCGACGCAGGGTTCGACTCGGTCGAGCTTCTCGCCGGGCCAGCATCCGTCGAACCGGTTCTTCTCGCTGGAAACGCCGACATGGGTCTCGGCAACGCAATCTCCACTGGAACCGTTGTTGCCAGTGAGGGCGCTCCACTGAAGATCATCGGCGCCACGTACCAGAAGAACCCGTTCACGATCCTGTCACTGGCGGGAGTGGGCAACATCGCCACCCTCGACGACATTAAGGGCAAGACCATCGGTGTGCAGGCGAGCAACCTGAACCTGTGGGAAGCATTCCTCGAGGTCAACGACATCGACGCAGCCGACGTCACCATGGTTCCGGTCGAATATGACCCAACCGCGCTGTTCAACGGTGAGGTCGACGGGTGGTTCGCCTACCTGACGAACGAAGCTATCGACGCAGAACTAATGGGCCTCGACCCCGTCACCCTGCCGCTGGCGGACAACGGGCTCCCCTTTGTCGCTGAGACCTTCACCGTGACCGACGAAGCAATCGAAGAAGACCGCGAGATGCTGAAGGCTCTGCTTGTCGCCGAGATCAAAGGCTGGACCGACGCCATCAACGACCCGACCGCGGCAGCGACTCTGACCGTCGACACCTACGGTGCTGAGCTCGGCCTTACGATGGACAAAGAAACCCTACAGGCCGAGATCCAGGCAACCGATCTTGTTGTAAGTGACGAGACGGTGGAGAACGGCCTGTTCACCATTTCTGAGGAACTGCAGGAACAGAGCATCGAAACCCTCGCGGCAGCGGGCATCGATCTGACAGCCGACCAGCTGTTTGACATGTCTCTGCTTGCTGAAGTGTACGAAGAGAACCCAGAGCTCGTCGACTACCAGCAGTAACTAGCGTCCTCCGCGGCGTTTGCCCTGTCGCCTTGGTTGACGTAAGCGAGCAGCACACAAACTGATCCGCGAAGGAACGAAGAGTCTCTTGACAACAATTGATGCCGGTGCCCGAAACAACACCTCGGGCACCGGCCTTCATATCACCGGCCTCAACAAGGTCTTTTCTGTCGGGCGCAAAGAAGTGGTTGCGTTAGACAACGCAACACTTCACACCGACAAAGGCAGCTTCCTGTCCTTGCTGGGACCGTCCGGTTGCGGAAAGTCGACCATTCTCCGAATCCTCGCCGGATTGGAGGACCCGACCAGTGGAACAACTCGGGTCGACGGGAAGAGTCCGACCGAGCTGAAGAAGGATCACCAACTGGGGATCGCGTTCCAGGACTCCGCGCTGCTGCCGTGGCGTACGGTGCGATCAAACATTCAGCTGCCATTCGAGGTAGCCGGAATTCCTGTCGATCAGGACTACGTCAGCGAATTGATCAACCTCGTTGGACTCCAGGCGTTCGAGAAAGCCAAACCGGCTCAGCTTTCCGGCGGTATGCGACAGCGTGTCTCCATCGCTCGCTCGCTTGTGCTGAAACCGTCCGTTCTGCTCCTCGATGAGCCATTCGGCGCTCTCGACGACATGACGAGACAACGCCTTAATATTGAACTTCTCCGCATCTGGACGGAAAAGCCGGCCACAACGCTCATGGTCACCCATGGCATCTCCGAGGCCATCTTCCTCTCGGACCAGGTTGCCGTGATGAGCCCCCGACCGGGACGTATCAAAGAGATTATTGAAGTTGATCTACCGCGTCCTCGCCACCCAGACATGATGCGCACCCCCGAATTCCACGCTCTCCACGACCGCGCCTCAGAACTGCTGTTCGGTGCCGATGATCGGGATGCACCGGCGAGCACGTCGTCCGCCGACACCACCGCCGCACTCCAGACTTCTGCAGCACCCCCCGCGGCCGGATGAACCGCACACGCCGGCTCCCTAGTTGGGCCACAGCACTCATCGGTGTAACCAGCGTCATCGCCCTGTGGTGGATACTCGCTGTCACCGTTTTTGGTTCAGTCGCCTCCGGCCGGGGGAGCGCCATTCCCACCCCGCTCGCTGTTGTTCAACAACTTCTCTCCGACGGCTTCGAGTTCTATTGGCGGCACGCAGCAGTAACTCTCGCGGAAGCAACCCAAGGTTTTCTCTGGGGTAATGGGCTGGCTCTGCTCCTGGCTGGGCTCGTTTTGCTCCTGCCGCGCATTGAGAAGGTAGCCGTACAGATTGCAGTCATTACCTACTGCATTCCCATCGTCGCCATCGGTCCCATCGCGCTTATTGTGATCGGGCCCCCAGCGATTGGCGAGCCGTCCGGCACTGCGGTGTTCCTCGCCGCGCTGTCCGTCTTTTTTACTACCGTTGTCGGCTCGCTGCTCGGACTGAAAGCAGCGGATGCCGCCAGCCTCGACCTCGTCAGTGTGTATGGCGGCGGGAAGTTCATGCAGCTGCGCAAAGTGCGTGTTATTGCCGCCATTCCTGCTGTGCTGACTGCCCTCAAGATAGCCGCACCTGCGGCGTTCTTGGGAGCCATCATCGGCGAATACCTCGGCGGAGGCATTGAACGTGGTCTCGGGCTTGCGATGCTCGTCGCCGGGTCATCCGCCCAGGTTGAACGCGTGTGGGGAATCGCCATTCTTTCGGGCATCATTGCCGGAATTGGGTATGCCCTGTTTGGGTTGATTTCGCGTTTTGCCACCCCATGTTCCAGCGGAAGGAGTGTCTGAGATGAGCACATCAACTCCGACACCAGCGCCAGTCATCGCGGCCGCCCAGCCGGCAGGCCGCAGTAAATCCACCGCGTCCACCGTGCTTG
>DASYMY010000360.1:0-4875 GCA_036008825.1 Glaciihabitans sp. | reverse complement strand
ACATCGAGCAGTGCACCAAGCAATCCGTGGCCCTCGGGCAAGTGATCCATTTTCGCGATCTGCTCGGGCGTCATACCTACGGTGATGAACTGCTCGAGGCCACCATGGGGAGAAATGACGCCGAGTGCACCGTATTGGGCGCCGACCAGATCAACCGCAACGTCAACAATACGACGCAACACCGTTGGCAGGTCGAGTTGCTGCACAATGGCCTGGTTGGCGCGCAGCAGTGCGCGCAGACGCCCCTGAGTCGCCAACACGTCGCCAGCGAGTGCGACAAGTTCGCTGAGGGAACGGTCGAGTTCAGCCCGCGGAAAATCCGGGAACCTGAGTGAATCGTCCTGGTCCATCACGCCTTCCTTGCGATTGAGCGGTATCCGGCACAACCACACGCGCGGTGGTTACCCCCGCAGCGTGAGTTTAGCGCGCCAGCCAACTCTATTGATGCGAGAGATCCTCCGCTGTTCACAGCAATCTCGATGTCGAGAGATCGGGCCTTAAGCCCCTTTTTCCTGGTGACGGCACGAGGGAACCTGAGAAAGACCACACGGTTGTCGGCAGAACCTCTTCGGCATCGCGGGTGGAGGGCACACAGAAACCGGGGAGTCTCCTATGGGTACCACCATTGCTGTCGGCGTTGACGGATCGACGCCGGGTCGTATTGCCCTGCGATGGGCGATGCGACACGCAGAGGACACCTCCGCGGAGGTAGTCGTTGTCTACGTTGTTGGCACAGACCTTGCCGCCATTGCGTCCCGTTCCGATGAGGAGATTCAGGCGGACGCGGAGCGGATTGTTGCCGCTGAAGCTCAGTTCGCACAAACACTTGCTCCAAGCGTGCCCGTTACCACCCTGGTTCTGCGCGGTAACCCCATGCGGGAACTGATCTCCGTGTCGAAAACGGTAGATCTGGTGGTGGTTGGCACCCACAAGACCGGATTTATTCGCGGACGCATCTTTGGCTCCCGCAGCATTGTGCTGGCTGCGGGGTCGCGCACCCCCGTCGCGGTAATCCCTGAATCGTCTGGGCGACGACGTCACGGCATCATTGTCGGAGTTGACGACTCCCCCGCCGGTCGTGAGGCGATCCACTTTGGCGCCATCGAGGCTGCCCGTACGGGTGAGACGCTGCGATTGGTCTCGGCTTGGCCACAGGCAGAAGGCGACCATGCTCACACCCACCGCGACAATGACGAGCGAGTCGCTTCTGAAGTACGGGACATGCTCGACCGGGAGGCGGCGTCGGTGCGCGAGCAATTTCCCACCGTTGAGGTTCATGGTCGTGTGATTCGTCTTCCCGCTGCTGAAGCATTGGTTGACGCCTCGGCGTCAAGCGCTCTTGTTGTGCTGGGCAACTCTGGTCCCCTCTCAGAAGGCCAAGGCCTTTTAGGTTCTGTCGCCCACGATGTACTGCTCAATCTGGCTGGCCCCACGGTTGTGGTGCACGCTGCCGACTCCGCCCGAGGCTAAGGCCCGTAGCGGGGCCGCTTAGGAGCCCGCCGCGTTAGCGTTGCCGGAGCCCGCTGGTGTGTGGCATCCGCTCCACATATGGGTAGTGCTGTGACGTGCTGTTAAGCGATGTGGAAGCGGATGCCTGCGCCAGTGGGGTCACGGCGTGCGGCTTGTGGCGGCGTTGTCGTCGCCCGTGCTGTCGGTGCGCATGGTGTGTGCTTCAAAGGGAAGCCCCAGCACTCCTGAGACGTCGGCGCTATCTTCGCCGTGCTCACGGGTGTATGCGCGGTGGGCAATTCGTTCATCATCCATCCGCTGCGCCAGGGGCGCGTAGGTGACTTCGAGAGCGGGGACGCGGCGGATGACATCCATCACCAGTCGGAAGCGGTCGAGGTCATTCATCATCAACATGTCGAACGGGGTTGTTGTTGTTCCGCGTTCGTTGAAGCCCCGCACGTGAATGTTGCGGTGGTTGGTGCGGCGGTACGTCAGCCGGTGCACCAAGGCGGGGTATCCGTGGAAGGCGAAAATGACGGGCCGGTCCCGCGTGAAGAGCGCATCAAACGCGTCATTGGTGAGGCCGTGCGGGTGCTCGGCGCTGTCCTGCAAACGCATCAGGTCCACCACGTTGATGAAGCGCACCTTGAGCTGCGGAATCTCTCGTTTGAGAATTTGCACGGCGGCCATCGCCTCAACGGTTGGCACGTCGCCAGCGCAGGCGACAACCACGTCGGGTTCTTCTCCAGCAACTTCGGTTCCTGCCCAGTCCCAGATGCTGAGACCACGCGCACCGTGGGCGCGGGCTTCCTCGATGCTCAAGTAGGTGGGGGTGGGCTGTTTGCCAGCGACGATCACGTTGACGTAGTTGCGGGAGCGGAGGCAGTGCGCGGCGGTGACCAGGAGGGAGTTGGCGTCGGCGGGGAGGTAAATCCGCACGATGCTGGCACGTTTGTTGACTACGTGATCGAGGAATCCGGGGTCCTGGTGTGAGAAGCCATTGTGGTCCTGGCGCCACACGTGGGACGAGAGCAAATAGGTGAAGGAGGCAATGGGCCGACGCCAATGGACATCCGCGCTGGAATCCAACCATTTGGCGTACTGGTTGAACATTGAATCAACCACGTGAATAAATGCTTCGTAGGAGCTGAAGAGACCGTGGCGGCCGGTGAGTAGATACCCCTCGAGGAGCCCCTGGGTGAGATTCTCACTCAAGATTTCGATGACTTTGCCTTGGTGGGCCAGGTTTTCGTCGGTGGGCATTATCTCGCCCTGCCAGGCCTTCGCCGTGACGTCGTACACATCGTCAAGTCGGTTAGAGGCAGTTTCGTCTGGGCCAAACACCCGAAAGTTGGCGGGGTTTGCGGCGATAACGTCTCGGAGGAACTTGCCCAGAACGCGCGTGGGTTCGGCAATCGTGCCCCGGCCGGCTGAGGTGTCGACCGCGTTGGCCTCGATGGGCGGTAGCGCGAGGTCGCGGAGTAGAAGCCCACCGTTAGCGTTCGGGTTGAAACTCATTCTCCGTTGCCCCTCGGGGCGATTTATTTGGAGTGAGGGAACAAGGGAACCTGTGGCGTCGAACAGCTCCTCCGGCCGGTAACTTTCGAGCCAATCTTGGAGCTGCTGCAGGTGCTCGGGGTTGTCGCGCATTCCTGCCAATGGCACCTGATGGGAGCGCCACGTATTCTCAACGGGCAGCCCGTCGACAAACCGCGGGCCGGTCCAGCCCTTGGGTGTTTTTAGGATGAGCATTGGCCACATCGGCCGTGTGGTTTGACCGTCCTCACGCGCGGCGACCTGGATGGCGGCGATGTCATCCAATGCGAGGTCGAGGGCGTCCGAAAAACGGCGGTGCATCGCCATCGGATCTTCACCATCGAACCCGCCCGTCACAAAGCGGGGCGAATATCCGTAACCACGGAAAAGTTCGAGGAGTTCCTCTTCGGGGATGCGCGCCAGGACGGCGGGGTTGGCAATCTTGTAACCGTTGAGGTTCAGGATCGGCAGTACCGCTCCGTCGCTTGCGGGGTTGAGGAACTTGTTGAGATGCCAGCTGGCGGCGAGGGTTGCCGTTTCGGCCTCACCGTCGCCCACAACGCAAGCCACAACAAGGTCGGGGTTGTCGAGAGCGGCACCGTAGGCGTGCACCACCGAGTAACCGAGTTCTCCGCCCTCGTGAATGGATCCAGGAGTTTCCGGAGACGCGTGGGAGGGGATGCCTCCGGGGAACGAGAACTGCCGAAACAGCTTCTTCATCCCGGCGCCGTCAGCGGTGATGTCGGAGTACAACTCGGAGTATGTTCCATCGAGGTAGGCGTTGGCGACCATTCCTGGCCCGCCGTGCCCCGGCCCGGCAATGTAAATAACGTCAAGGTCGCGTTGCAAGATGGCGCGGTTCAGGTGCGCGTAGACCAGGTTGAGAGCCGGCGTTGTGCCCCAATGGCCAAGCAGGCGCGGCTTGATGTCCGTCGGCTCCAGTGGTCGCTCAAGGAGTGGGTTGTCGAGCAGGTAGATCTGCCCCACAGACAGGTAATTCGCCGCCCGCCACCACCCGTCGACTACATCAAGGTCAGGGCTAGAGGCGGCAGTTCGTGCGACGTCAACGTTGATCCGGGGTGTCATTTTGCCAGCATAGGCAGCATGCGTTGCCAAATAAATGGGTACAAAGGCCCGATATGCCGCGCACGAGACGAGAAAGGACGTTTGACCCTGTTTGCCAAGGTTCGTAGTTGACACGCTGAAGTGTCGACACCGTGGTCGGGCACCGTGCAAAAACAAGGGAACAGAGATGTCGCAGTATCCTTCTCCGATTACGCAGCTCAGTGATGAGGAGAGTTGGGCGGTACTCGCCAGCGCATCGTATGGGCGACTAGCGGCCACCGCAGCCGGAGAGATCGACATTTACCCGTTGAACTATTACAGCGACGGGCACAGCATCCTGTTCCGCACCACACCTGGCACAAAATTGCTCGAGATGACCATTCACAACCAGGTTGCCTTCGAAATCGACGAAGTAACCGACACCCAGGCGACAAGCGTGGTTGTGAAGGGCACAGCGCAGTGGCTCGAATCAGGTGCAGAGATCGCAGAGGCGGAGAAGGCACCGCTGGTCTCGTGGGTTCCCACCCCGACCTACACCTACGTGCGTATCACCCCCACTCACATCAGCGGACGCCGGTTTCAACGGGCTGAATCAACGGATGAGAATTGAGCTGGCCACCCCCACGAAGAGTCGGTGGCCTATCGTCGAAGGATGCGACCTCTCACCCCACTCCTGGGAGAACTTCTGCGTTCCAGCCTCCCCGGCATCAAGGTCGCCCTCACCTCCCACGAGATTGCCCGAGCTGAGCACAACGCACCCACCGCGGTGGTTGTTATCACGATCGCCGCCGATATCGCCGAGGCTGTCTGTTGGGTCACTGACCA
>DASYMY010000359.1:0-2445 GCA_036008825.1 Glaciihabitans sp. | reverse complement strand
AGTGCGGTGTGTTTGCCAGCCACCCGCGTGAGAATCAGGGTCGCTGAGTTGCTGCCCTTGAGCATCAGTTTTTTGCGCAGGCGTGCCGGGTCAACGTCCACCCCACGCTTTTTGATCTCCAGCGTGCCGATACCGCGCGCCGCAAGCTGCTGACGCAGGCGCCTCTCGTCATACGGAAACTGCTCCAGCACCCGAAAGCAGCTGGCAAACGGGGTTGGCTCGGCGGTATCCGCCGTGAGGTAGGCAATCGAGTCGCTGAGCATCCGTGCGTTTAGTCGACGGGCCAGATCACCAATCAATCGCGCGCGGATGACCGAACCGTCGGGTTCATAGATGAACTCGCCCAGGCTCCCCACCTCCACGTCGGGGCTGTCCTCCGCCGCGGTCAACTCGTGGGCGCCGGAGTCGCTGAGCACCAACGCGGCACGGGTGATACCGGGCCGGGCGAGCGGACCGAACCACAACCCCAGCTCAACAACGTCGTGGTCAACCGACACCCACTGCGCCTCCGCTCCGGCGGGGATCAGGTCTCGGTCAATACCGGGACCCAGCTTGATACCCGTGGGCAGCCGGGAGGCGACCTCAAATGCGAAGTCCAGTGACGGGGTCCAGTCGCTGGGGTTGTTGAGACGTCGAACGCCGTCGCGGCGGGCCGGGTCGAGGTACACCCCGTCGACCTCGGAGAGGTCGACGCTCGTGGCATCCGCATGAATAACGGTGGCGTTCTCCCACGGCATGAGGTTGTAGGCGGCGATGGCGGCGGTGACTTCGTCTTTTTCGACCGCGGTGACGTTGATCTCGAGGGCGACCATGGCCAGGGCGTCGGCGCCGATACCGCAACCGAGGTCGGCAACACGGGTGATGCCAGCCTGGGCGAACCGTCCGGCGTGACCGGCGGCAACTTTCAGGCGGGTGGCCTGCTCAACGCCCGCTTCGGTGAACAGCATGCGCTCGGCGAACGGGCCGAACTTCGGAATGGCGCGCGAGCGCAGCTTGAGCTGACTGAGAACGGCGGCAACCCGCCCGGCGGGGTGGCCGGCTTTGCGTAACTCCGCGACCGTTTTGACGACGTCATCGGCGGGGTTGTACGGCGGGAGGGAATCGAGAAGCCGTAGCCCTTCGGGGGAGAGCAGATCGACGAGCTCGGAGGTGTCCATTGGTCCATCTTTGCGTATGAAAGATGTGACGGCGGATGACACGGACTTGGCACTCCAATTGATCGAGTGCCAACCAACCGTCTATAGTTGTGTTGGCACTCTCATAGGGAGTGTGCCAACCCCAAGTTTCTGAGAAAGAAGAGGTGAACCGTGTCGGTCTCCATCAAGCCGCTCGAGGATCGCATCGTCATTCGCCAGGTCGAGGCGGAGCAGACGACCAAGTCTGGTCTGGTCATTCCTGACACCGCGAAGGAAAAGCCCCAGGAGGGCGAAGTTGTCGCTGTAGGCCCCGGCCGCATCGACGACAACGGTAACCGCGTCCCGCTGGACGTCGCCGTTGGTGACAAGGTCATCTACTCCAAGTACGGCGGAACCGAAGTTAAGTACGCCGGCGAGGACTTCCTCGTACTGTCGGCTCGCGACGTTCTCGCGGTCGTCGTTCACTAAAGCAAGTCTCGCTTCCCTCGCAAGGGGGTAGCTCAGGAAGGCCCAACGGGAAACCGTTGGGCCTTTCGTCGTTTCTAGGGTCTGTGCACAACTGGCAGTTTTGTGACGCAGATTGACGGTTGTCCCACGCCTGTTCGTCGTCTCTGGGATGCCCGCCGCAAGTAGGCTGTCCCTCGTGCCAAAAACCCCTGCCCCCGCTGAGCGGTACGGCAGTGGATTGCTCTACGGCATCGCCGCGTACGGCCTGTGGGGCGTACTGCCCGCGTATTTCCTCTTTCTGGCGCCGTCGAGTCCCATCGAGATTGTCGCCTCGCGCGTTCTGCTGTCGCTGGTGTTCTGCGCCCTGCTGCTCACGGTTCTCCGCGGCTGGGGACGCTTCGCTGCGGTGCTGCGCGACCGCCGAGTTGTGCTCACCATGGGTATCGCAGGGCTGCTGATCCTCGTTAACTGGCTCGTCTACATTTACGCGGCCCTCAGCGGCCACGTGGTTGAAGCCGCCCTTGGCTACTTCACCAACCCCATCGTGACCGTGCTGCTCGGAGTGTTTGTGCTGCGCGAACGCCTCCGCCCCGCCCAATGGACCGCGATTGGCATCAGCGCACTCGCAGTGATTGTGCTCGCGGTCAACTACGGTGCATTCCCCGTCATCGCTCTAGCGCTGGCCTTCACCTTCGGCTTCTACGGTCTCATCAAAAAACGTGTCAGCGGACGCGTCGACGCCATTAGCGGCCTCACCATCGAAACCATCTGGCTCGCGCCCATCGCCGCCGCCATGCTGATCGTGACGGCTCTCACCACAGGCCTCACCGTGGGAACAATCAGCACCGCGCACACCATCGCC
>DASYMY010000358.1:0-7015 GCA_036008825.1 Glaciihabitans sp. | reverse complement strand
CTGCTTAGCCTTCGAACGGCGCTGAACCGGTGCCGGCAGCAATAATGCGCTCGAGCACTTCGGGGGACGTGGTGTTCTCGGCGAGACGGTTCGGTTTTCCCTCACCGTGGTAGTCGCTGGAACCCGTGAGCACGAGGTCGTATTTGGCTGCGAGTTCATAGAGCCGAACTTTGCCGTCCTCGGTGTTGTCGCGATGATCGACTTCGAGTCCAAACAGGCCGGCATCCACGAGCTCGGCCACGGCGGATTCCTCGATGACCCGGTAGCGGCCGTGGGTTGCCGGATGCGCGAGCACTGGCACACCGCCGGCGCGCACAATCATCTTCACTCCCTCCAGCGGGGATGGCGCGTAGTACTTCTCGTAGTAGTCGCTGCGCCAATGCAGAATGCTTTCGAACGCGGCACTGCGGCTTTCCACGTGCCCGAGAACCACCAGGGCATCGGCGATGTGGGGGCGTCCGATGGTGCCACCGTCAACGGACTGCGCCAACACGTCTTGCCAGGTAATGGGGTAGTCCGCGGCGATGCGCTGCACAATTCGCTCAGCCCTATGCAGACGACCGTCACGAATTCTCGCCGTCTCAGACACGATGCGGGCGTCTGCAGGGTCAAAAAGGTAGGCGAGCATGTGCACACTCGCTGGCCCAAAGTTGGTGCTCAACTCCATTCCAGGGATAACGCGCAGACCAGTGCCTGCCGCAGCTGTGAAGGCTTCTTGCCAGCCCGCCGTCGAATCGTGGTCCGTCAACGCCACCGTGTTGAGGCCGGCGGCAACAGCGGCACGCACGAGCTGGGTGGGGGTTTCCGTGCCATCAGACACACTGCTGTGGGTGTGTAAATCGATGACGCCACGCCCCGCAGCGTTATCAGCCACGGATGGGTTAGACAGTTGACGTTCAGACATCCTGCAATCGTATTGGTCTAGGCTCACTGAGCCATGATTGCCCGAGTTCTCGCCGCCACCCTCATTGTCGCTCTGGCGATCGTAGTTTTTGTGGCAGCGTGGCCTCAACTGTTCAACATGGAGTGGACTATTGGGGTCGCCCAAGTAGTCTCCTTACGCGCGGTAGCCGTGGCAGGAGCTTTGGTTGTGGTGGTTCTTCTCACCCTGCTGGCCGCTGTCTCCCCCTCCTCCCGCCGTTTCGTCGGCTCGCTCATCGTAGTACTTCTGGTCTTCAGCGCCGCCAGCGCGGCCGTGTTAGCTAGCCGCGGCTTTGGGAACGAGACCTTCCAGACCAAAACCGATAACGACATCACGGTCCTGTCGTGGAACACGCTCGGTGACGCCCCAGGATCACGCGCGATCGCCGACCTGGCACTCGAAGCAAACGCTGATGTTATTACCCTGCCGGAGACCACTGAATCAATGGGCGCCGACGTTGCGGTACTGATGCGCGAAGCCGGGCATCCGATGTGGGTGTACACCACCTTCTTCGACGAGGTCTCCAAGGCCCGTTCGACCACCCTGCTGATCAGCTCCGACCTTGGCGAGTACACCGTCCAGAGCGATCAGGGCAACACCTCGACGCTGCCGACGGTGACCGCCACCCCCGACGACGGCGATGGTCCCACCATCGTTTCCGTGCATCCCGTCGCGCCTGTTTCGGACGAGATGGAAAATTGGCGCTCCGACCTTCAGTGGCTGGCCGGCATCTGTGCGGGCGAAAACACCATCATGGCCGGCGATTTTAACTCGACCCTCGACCACTGGGGTCGTTTACGGGGAGCGGATGACGCTGACTTCGGGCAGTGCACAGACGCGGGCAACGCCAGCGGAAATGGTGCCATCGGCACCTGGCCGTCGGACGTTCCCGCGATCCTCGGCACCCCTATCGACCATGTGCTGTACACCCGCAACTGGGAGGTCAGCGGAATGCGCGTTGTGCAGGACCGCGACGATATGGGTAGCGACCATCGCCCTGTGATCGTGCAGCTGAGCCCCGCCTCCAACTAGCGCCGGCGCTGAACTACCGTCGCCTGCGGATGAGGGGCGACAATGGGGGTATGGCTGATTCTGCCGAGAAGGCTCCCCGCGCAACCACCAACCGGTCCACAACCCCCGTGTCTGACACGTTTAAAGACTTCATCTCCACCGGATGGGCGGACCGCGATAGCGTGCTTCCCGCCGCCCGCGAACAGGCGAGCTACGCGGCCCGCCGCCGTCAGGCGCTCAGTGCCCTGCATCCTGGCATCCGCATTATTATTCCGGCTGGCGCGGCAAAGGTGCGCTCGAATGACACCGACTACGCCTACCGTGCCCATTCGGCGTTCGCCCATCTGACCGGCTGGGGCAGCGACACCGTTCCTGGCAGTGTGCTGGTGCTTGAGCCGACCGACGCTGGGCACACCGCGACCGTGTACTTCCGTGAAGCTGCCGGACGGGACTCCAGCGAGTTCTACGCCAACCCCGAAATTGGCGAGTTTTGGACGGGTCCGCGCCCCTCCCTTGAGGCCGTTGCCGCCGATCTGGGGCTGAACACCCGAGGATTGCAGGACTTCACCTCCGTTGTTGACTCGGTGGACGCAACCACCCTGCTGGTGCGCGACGCCGACCGCGACATCACAGACACCGTTGATGGTCGACGCCTACTCGCGACCGAAATCGGAACAATCCCAACTGCGGATGACACGGACTTGGCCCGCGATGTCTCCGAGCTGCGGCTTGTGAAGGACACCTACGAGATCAAGCAGATGCGGGCGGCTGTCACCGCGACAGGTCAGGGTTTCGACGACGTGATCCGGGACCTACCCGCCATCACGGCACACACGCGCGGCGAACGCCTGGTTGAGGGTACGTTCAACCGTCGAGCCCGCGCCGAAGGTAACACCGTCGGATACGACACCATCGCTGCCAGCGGCGACCACGCTTGTATCTTGCACTGGACTCGTAACGACGGTCCCGTTGTACCTGGCGATCTCATTCTGCTGGATGCTGGTATCGAGTTGGACAGCTACTACACCGCAGACATCACCCGCACCCTGCCGGTCAGTGGGACCTTTAGCCCAATCCAACGCAAGGTATATGAGGCCGTGCTTGAGGCGGCGGATGCGGCCTTTGCGATCGTCAAACCCGGAATCCGGTTCCGCGAGATCCACGCCGAAGCCATGCGAGTTATTGCTGAGAAAACCGCCGAGTGGGGCCTGCTGCCGGTCAGCGCTGAGGAATCACAGCGCGCGGATCGTCAGTTCCACCGTCGTTACATGGTGCACGGAACCTCCCACCACCTGGGCCTCGACGTTCACGACTGTGCGCAGGCTCGCCGGGACCTCTACCTTGACGGAATCGTTGAAGAGGGCATGGTTTTCACCATTGAGCCTGGGTTGTACTTTCAGCCAGACGATCTGACTGTGCCTGAGGAGTACCGCGGTATCGGTGTGCGCATCGAAGACGACATTGTGGTGACGTCCACCGGTGCAGAGAACCTGTCTATCGGCATCCCCCGCACCGCGGACGATGTCGAAGCGTGGATGGCCCGCTGAGCGAAACAGCTAGCGACGTGCGCCGGCCGGCCCCGGTGGCCAGCTGCGCGAGCTTCGGTCGCCCCTAGCCCTTCTCGGGTTCGGGGCGACTGAGCACGTCTTGTGCGGCAGAAATCAGCCCAGGCGCGACCACAATCTGGTAGCTGGATGCCAGCACCTGATGTGTTGAGGTGAAGTCGCGGCGGCGCCGGTTCAGCGAATAGGTGGCGATCGCGAAGAGCATTCCGAACGCCGCACCGATCAACAACGCACCAATCACAAAACTGAAGTTCGGCACGGGTGAAAAGATAAAAAACACCAACCCAATGAAGAGACCGAACCATAGACCGCTGGCCGCCCCGGCCGCGGCGGCTTTGGCGTAGGTCAGCTTGCCTGTGACGCGTTCCACCGTTTTGAGGTCGTTTCCGACAATGGACACCTGCTTGACGTCAAAGTCGGCCTTCGACAGACGGTCAACCACCTTCTGGGCGTCCACGTAGCTGTCGTAGGTGCCGAGCGTCTCGCCGCGGGGAACGGTCGGTTGAGTAGACGGGCGGCGTGAGAAGGGGCTCTGGTTGGTCACAGTTCTATTGTCCCATGCACGACTACGCTGGTATCCGTGAGCGCTACCAGAGTTTTCGTCGCCCGGCTGGCCGGGTGCTCCGTTTTCGACCCCGCCGGAGACCGCGTTGGTAAGGTTCGCGACGTTGTTGTTGTGTACCGGGCAACCCAATCCCCAAGCGTGGTTGGACTGATTGTTGAAGTTCCGGGCAAACGCCAAGTGTTTCTCGGGATTGGCCGTGTGACCAGCATTGGCAGTGGCCAGATCATCACCACCGGCATCATCAATATGCGTCGTTTCCAGCAACGCGGCGGCGAAGTGCGTGTCATCGCCGAAATGCTGGGCCGCAAAGTGACGCTCAGAGATCGTGCCGGCGAAGCCACCATCGAGGATGTCGCCATCGAACAGGCCGACCTCGGTGAGTGGGAAGTCAGTCAGCTTTTCTGCCGACAGCCCAAAACGACCGCCTCCCCGTTCACCAAAGCACCCACCGTTTTTGTGAACTGGAGCGACGTCGTCGAGAAGACCACGGTTGGCGAATCTCAGTCAGCTACCCAGTTGATTGCCAGCTACGCAGACCTACTCCCGGCTGACCTCGCCAACGCCATGCTCGACCTCCCCGAACAGCGCATGTTGGAAGTGGCCGATGGCCTGCCAGACAGCCGCCTTGCGGACGTGCTGGAAGAGATGCCCGAAACCGACCAGGTTGACATCATGAACCAGCTCGAGGATTCCCGCGCTGCGGACGTTCTCGATCAGATGCAACCCGACGATGCCGCAGACCTTATTGCGCAACTCAGCGACGAGCGCGGCGAGGCTCTGCTTGGTCTGATGGAGCCAGAAGAGGCAGAGGACGTTCGTTTTCTCCTGGCATACGAACCCGAAACGGCCGGTGGTCTAATGACCACCGAGCCCATCATCGTCTCCGCAGATACCACCGTCGCGGAGGGCCTCGCCCTGATCCGACGCCATGAACTCGCACCAGCACTCGGCGCGGCCATTTGCGTCACCTTGCCCCCATACGAACCGCCGACCGGACGTTTTTTGGGAATGGTACATTTCCAGCGGATGCTGCGCTATCCGCCAAACGAACGTCTTGGCACACTCCTCGACCAGAGTCTGGAGCCGGTAATGGCCAACGCTCCCGCTGCTGAGGTCGCCCGAATTTTGGCCAGCTACAACCTGGTTTCTGTGCCTGTTGTTGACGAGAATCGCCGACTGGTCGGGGTGGTGACCATTGACGACGTCCTCGACTATCTCCTGCCCGACGACTGGCGAAGTACCGACCACACGGCCAGCACACCCACTCGCCCCCGCGACACTTCGACAGCAGCGATTCCCGTAAAAACAAGGAGGACAGGTTATGGCCCGCGCTAACCGGTCAGACATTCAGCTCGACTCCCCCAAGGGCCTTCGCACCAAATTTGTCCCCCGCAAGGGCGGACGTGACCGTTTCGGACGCTTCACCGAGTGGGTAGCCCGCGCGATGGGTACCCCCGGATTCCTCATCGGCCTCTCGTTGTTCGCCGCGGCCTGGCTGGCATACAACGTCTCTGCACCATTGGAGTGGCGTTTTGACTCCGCAGCCAACGGTTTCACTGCTCTCACGCTCATTCTGTCGCTGCAGGCCTCCTACGCCGCCCCTCTCATTTTGTTGGCACAGAACCGTCAGGATGACCGCGACCGGGTACAGATTGAGCAAGACCGTCAGCGTGCGGAACGCAACCTCAACGACACCGAATATCTCGCCCGCGAAGTGGTGGCGTTGCGTCTGGCAATGCGCGATCTCGCCAGCAAAGATTTCATCCGCGCCGAACTCCGGGCCCTCATCGAGGACCTCGACAAAGAGCGGGAGAAAGAACGCGACAGGGACCAGGATGGCGATCGCCGCCCCTCCGATGGGTCACAGCCGAGGATCACGGAGTGAGCGCCAGCACCCTCGAGGCACAGATCTGGTCAGCATTGCAGGGTGTGATCGACCCAGAAATTCGCAAACCCATTACCGAGCTGGACATGGTCGACTCCGTAACGATCGTCGACGGTGTCGCCACCGTCGCCATCAAACTCACCATTGTCGGTTGTCCGGCAGCAGACACAATTGAACGCGACGTCTATAGCGCAGCAGCGTCCGTCAGCGGTGTATCCCAGGTCGCCGTCGCGGTTGGCGTGATGTCGCGTGCCGAACGTGATGCGCTCACCGAAAAACTGCGCGGCGGACGCTCGCGCACCTTCCAGTTCGGTCCGGACTCGCTCACCCGCATCTACGCCATCACCAGCGGCAAAGGTGGGGTCGGCAAATCAACGATGACCGCAAACCTTGGAGTTGCACTCGCCCAGCGCGGATTGCGTGTTGGCATCGTTGACGCCGATGTGTTTGGTTTTTCCATCCCCGGTCTGCTCGGAATCAGTGGGGCGAAACCCACCCAAGTCAACGACATGATCTTGCCGCCGCTCGCCCACGGCGTCAAAGTAATCTCGATCGGCATGTTTGTCGACACAACAAGCGCGACCGGCACCGCGGTCGCCTGGCGCGGACCCATGCTGCACCGCACCATTGCGCAGTTCCTCACCGATGTGTACTTCGGCGACCTCGACATTCTGCTGCTCGATCTGCCACCCGGCACCGGCGACGTGGCGATCTCCATCGGACAGCTACTCCCCCAGGCAGAAATACTTGTGGTCACCACCCCACAACCTGCCGCAGCAGACGTCGCCGAACGTAGCGGTTTAGTGGCGCGCCAAACCGGCCAAAAAGTTATTGGCGTGATCGAGAACATGGCAGGGCTCCTCCAGCCCGATGGCACCATCCTCGAACTCTTCGGACGCGGCGGAGGAGCGGATGCCGCCGCCCGCTTGTCGACCGACACCGAGGTCGTTCCGCTTCTGGCCTCGATCCCCCTGAGCATCCCGTTGCGGGTCGGCGGCGATACGGGTGCCCCAATCGTGATTTCCGACCCGGAGGACCCCGCCGCAATCGCTATCTCGGCAATTGCC
>DASYMY010000357.1:0-2237 GCA_036008825.1 Glaciihabitans sp. | reverse complement strand
GCTCTGCGGTCGAGTACCGCCGGGAGGCAATCCCGTGCGTCTTGCAGCGGAACCCGTACGTGATGTCCACCCGGTTGGCGGAGATGACTGCGTACTTGGTCGGCTTGCACTTCATGAGTTGTCATCCATTCCCTGCCACTGCGACTCGTACCGCCCGGTGTGAAGGGGAGGAACGGCCGCCTGGTAGCTGATGTTGAGGTCTCGGATGAGATGCATCGCCTGCTGGAGCGGAACCAGAATGGTCAACCGCTCCTTGTCGGTGGTGATCAGCTTGATCTCGATCTCGGTCTGGGTCGTGTCGACCCCCTGGTAGACCGCACGACCCGCGGCGATCTTCTTGACCTTGACGGTCTCGCGATTCTTTCCGAACAGCCACATGATGTTTACCTTTCCTCGGTCGATTGATCTGATGCATTAATGCTATGTCATCCAGGCTCTCGTGTCAAGGGCAACACACTAAGGAGAGCCCCCCGAGGAAGCAGAGGGGCTCTCCCGCGATCAGCTGGTGTGGATCAGCAGTGACCGTTCTTGGTGGTGCGGCAGGGCTCGACCGGCGGAACGTACCCCGGGTGAACCTGGTGGCAGTCACCCCGCTTCTTGCACGGGCAGACCTTGTTGGTGGTCTTCACGGTGTAGATCTGGCTGACATCCCACCCGGAGTTGCCCCCGATCTTGCTGGGAAGCACGAACTGATGGCCGTTGACGAACTTCCCGGTGACCTTGAACTTCCACACCAGCCGGGAGGGGTGCGACTTCTGGACCTTCACCTTGTCAGGGTTGTACGACATCTTGACGTGGTCTCGGTAGCAGTTGCAGTGGTCCGTGACCTTAACGTGAGTACGAACCTCGCGATCGCAGTTCTCGACCGGCACCGTGCTGGTCGTCTCGTTCGTGGTGACCCACGGCCCCCACGGGCCCGGCTCGAACGAGTCACCGTCCCAGATGTAGCTCTGGTGACGTTCCTGCTCGGTCGTGGTGACCGTGCGGTCGACGCAGGTGGGAGTAGTCGTCAGAGTCCGGTGCTCCACATTGTCGTCCGGAGGGGTGCAGACGGTTCCCGGGGGCTGGTTACCACTCAGTTCAGGGCAGGCATCCTTGGGCCTGCAGTTGCCCTCAAGGCGGTCGGCTCGACCGTCTGAGCCGTTGGTAGCACCCTGCCACTCGCCCCACGCATAGACCCACGGAGGAGTCGTCGTGTTGCCGGGCAGCGACTGCGTCCCGAGGGTGATGATGCCGTTGCCGGCCTTCGTCCCCCAGTAGTTCATGCCGTCGTGGTTCCTCGGCGTGCCCTGAAAGTTGGTGGTGCCGATGCGCCACCAGAAGTTGCCGACCTTGTTGTTGGGCACCCGACTCAGGGTGAGAGTGTACGTAGCGAGGTACGTACCGTCATCCTGGCACGTGTAGGTTCCGTGCAGGTCTCCCGTGTGAGCACTGGCCGACGGAGCGAACCCCGCCATCACCCCCAGCGCCACGACCATGGCCACAACGGCCATGATACACTTCTTCATGGGTGTCTCTCTCTCTGTTGAAAGGGGATGTCCCCCTAGTCGTCCTCGTCGAGATCGTCGAGGTCGAGGTCTGTGTCTTCAAGCTCAGCGAGCTCCTCTTCGCTGGGCTCATCGTTGTGCGTCTGACTGTTGATGTAGTCGGGATCCATGTCAGGGTCGTCGTCTTCGAGCCCCTTGTCGACGGCTTCCTGGATCGCATCGGCCATACCAGCGGCAGCCTGCTCAGTGGCTTCTGCGAGCTCAGCTTCGGTGTGAACATCGGTCACCGGCTTCGACGGCGGCTTCGTGCGCTCTGCGGCCTTCTTGCGCCAGCCCTCAAACTCGCGCTTGATCTTGGGCAGATCGGTCGCGGCGAACTCGTAGCGGCCACCCTGACCAACCGCCTCGACGGTCGAGTGTGAGCTTCGGAAGAACTTGCGCATGGTCTTGGCGTCGGTACCCAAGCGGGTCGCGACCTGCTTCGCGGTGTAAGTCTCACGATCCTTCAGATCGCCGGCCTGAACGGCTTTCTGTGCTGCCGCCCTTTCCTTGGCCGCATTGCTCTGCTTCTCTGACATGTCAAGCTCAGTCTCCTCGGTCGGTGGAGTCGGATCATCATGCGATGCCGATGCCACCACTTTATATTCACGGAAGGCGGCTGTCAAGGCATCTACCAAGGTGTTATCTAGGGGGTTTAGCGGATTACCCCTCAGAACACCCAGAATCTTCCACCTCCCCCTATCCACTTCA
>DASYMY010000356.1:0-2122 GCA_036008825.1 Glaciihabitans sp. | reverse complement strand
ACGGGTTCTTCGACGTGTCGCTGCCGGCGGGGTTAGACATCACCGTCCTCATCGATGATGGTGAGCGTTCGGTCGAGTTGCCGCTGGGTACTCGTGCGGAGGACCCGACCTGTGTAACGACAGCGCACCTGGTCTAAGCAGATATCGCGCCATCAGCGGGCGCGGATGCTGCAGCCAGTTAAGACGATCGTTGCTCTGTGAGACGTCCTGGGCGGAGGTCCAGGCGGCGGAGGAGTTGCGCGTTCAGCGCGACGACGACGGTAGAAGCAGACATGAGTAGCGCACCCACTTCCATCGGAAGGACGAAACCGATGGGAGCGAGAATGCCTGCTGCCAGGGGGACGGAGATCACGTTGTAGCCCGCTGCCCACCACAGGTTTTGCTTCATCTTCCGGTAGCTCTTCCGCGAGAGCTCGAGCACGGACAACACCGAGCGGGGGTCGTCGCTGGCCAGAATGACACCGGCGGAAGCGATCGCAACGTCAGTACCGGCACCAATAGCTATGCCGACGTTGGCTTTCGCTAACGCGGGGGCGTCGTTGACGCCGTCGCCGACCATCGCGACGGTGCGTCCTTCCTGCTGGAGCTCAGCGACCTTGGCGGCTTTGTCCTCAGGGCGGACGCCCGCGAACACGCGGTCAATACCCAGGTCTTCGGCAACAGTGTGGGCGACTGCTTCTGCGTCGCCGGTAATCATCACCACCTGTATGCCGAGGCTGTGGAGGGCGTCGACCGCGTGACGAGACTCTTCGCGCACCTCGTCGGCTAGCGCGATCGCGCCAATGACGTTTCCGTCGGCAAGGACGTGAAGGATGATCGCCCCGTCGTTCTTCCACTGCTCAGTGTCGGGCAAGGCTTGGACATTGTGGTTGGCGAGCATTCCGGGGCCGCCGACGCTGATGAGCTGTCCGTCGACATCCGCCGTGACGCCCACGGCCGTTGATGCGTGGAAGTTCTTTGCTTTGGTGACACGGAGGTTCCGTGTTTTTGCGGCGGCAACGATTGCTTTCGCGAGGGGGTGTTCGCTATCAGTTTCGGCTGAGGCAGCAAGCGCCAACACCGCATCCTCAGACGTTCCACCGATGACTGCCACATGGCTTACGACTGGTTCACCTTTGGTGAGCGTTCCGGTTTTGTCGAACAGGATGGTGTCGACTGTGCGCATCGTCTCTAGGGCGAGGCGATCCTTGACCAGTACACCTGCCTTGGCTGCTCGTTCTGTGGAGATGGAGACGACCAGGGGAATTGCGAGGCCTAGGGCGTGGGGGCAGGCGATGACCAGAACGGTGATCGTGCGGATTACTGCGTCGCTCGGGTTACCGGCGAGAGTCCAGATGATGGCCGTGACCACGCCGGCGCTAAGGGCGAACCAGAACAACCAGCCAGCGGCGGTATCGGCGATTCGTTGAGCCGGCGAGCTTGAGTTCTGCGCCTCTACGACAAGTCGTTGAATGCCGGCCAACGCCGTGTCATCACCGACTGCGGTGACGCGCACCCGAATGGCGGTATCAGTGGCCACTGTGCCGGCGACGACCCGGCTTCCTGGCCCGCGACTGACCGGCCGCGACTCACCGGTAATCATCGACTCGTCAACGTCAGCCGTTCCCTCGGTAACCGTGCCATCGGCTGGCACACGGCTACCCGGGCGGACAATCACGATGTCGCCCGGCTGCAAGTCAGCCGGGGTAACCCGCTCGACGTCGTCTCCGACGACCTTTTCTGCCTGGTCGGGCAGCAACGCGGCCAAAGATTCAAGGGCGGAAGACGTCTGGGCCAGAGACCGCATCTCGATCCAGTGACCGAGGAGCATGATCACGATCAGAAGAGCCAACTCCCACCAAAAGTCCAGATCCCCGTCGATCACCCCAAGGCTCGCACCCCAGGACGCGACGAAAGCGACCGTGATGGCCAACGCAATCAACATCATCATTCCGGGCTTCCGCGCCCGGAACTCGGCCACGGCACCGGTGAGGAAGGGTTTGCCACCCCAGACATACATCACTGTTCCCAGCACCGGAGAAATCCACCGGACGAAGCTGGCCGCGGGGAGGTCGTAGCCGAGAATCATCGCAAACATGTGGCTGAACCCGACAACGGGGAGGGCAAAAATCAGCATGATCCA
>DASYMY010000355.1:0-2472 GCA_036008825.1 Glaciihabitans sp. | reverse complement strand
ATGCGGATGCCACTGGCGTTCATGGTTGAGGCGCTCATCACAAAGTCGCTCTCTTTGATACGGAGCGTTTCACCGCGGACAACCCGAATCATGGTGGGCACTTGCGCGACCCCCAAGGCGATTGCGGCGTTGGACAGGCTTGGGCCGCTGATGGCGGCGAGTCCAACGGCGATGATCAAAAACGGAAAGGCAAGGGTGACGTCGGTGAGGCGGGAGATGATGCCGTCGAGCCAGCGCCAGTATCCGGCGAGGAGGCCCAGCGGTGTTCCCACCACGACCGCGAGCAGCACCGAGAGGATTCCGACCTGCAGCGAGACCCGAATTCCGTACATCATGCGCGAAAGGATGTCTCGGCCGAGGTCATCCGTCCCCAGCAGGTAACCCACGGTTCCCGGTGCCTGGAAGGGGGCGTCGAAGTGCACTTCGGCGGGGCCGTGGGGAGCAACCCAAGGTGCGATGATCGCGATGATCACCACAACCAGGAGCATAATTCCGCCGGTCACACCCAGGGGGTTGCTGAGCAGCTGCTTCCAGACGCGTCCGCGCCCGGAGCCGAGACCTGCGGATGCTGTGGATGCTGGGGGCGATTCGATGATGGTCATCAGTTGCTTCCTCCAACCCGGATTTTCGGGTTGATAACGGAGTACAGAATGTCGACGGCGAGGTTGATCAGGATGTAGCCAACCGTGATGATCAGCACTACCGCCTGAATGACGGGGTAGTCGCGGGTGAAAACGGCGTCGAGGGTGAGTTTGCCGAAGCCGGGCAGGGCGAAGATCCGCTCGGTGACGACCGCTCCGGAGATGAGTCCGCCGAGCTGGAGGCCCACGATGGTGACCACCACAATGAGGGAGTTACGCAGGCCATAGTTGACCAGCACGCGTCCGCGGCCCAGACCCTTGGCGCGGGCGGTGCGCACGTAGTCCATTTTCATGGTCTCGATCATGGACGCACGGGTCTGACGCATAATCACGGCCGCGAGTCCTGTGCCGAGGATAAAGGCCGGCAGGGTGAGGTGGTAAATCCCGGCGAGGGGATCTTGTTCGATGGGAACGTATCCGGATGCCGGGAACCAGCCAAGGGTGACGGCCAGAAAGAGGATGGCGAGAATGCCGAGCCAGAAGTTCGGCACCGACAGGCCGATGAGTGCGAATGCGTTGGCGAACCACTCCGGCCATTTGCCGCGGAAGCGTTCGGCGATAACTCCAAGCACAATTCCGATCACAATGGCCACAATGAGTGCGTAGGCCGACAACCAGAGCGTCACCGGCAGGGTGGTTGCCACCAGTTCGGTGACGGGGGTTCCCGTGCGGGTGGACTCTCCGAAGTCGCCCCTCAGCATGTTTCCGATGAAGGAGAAGTACTGGTTGACAAGGGATTCGTCGAGTCCCAATTGGGTGCGAATCTCGGCGAGCCGTTCGGGCGACGCCTCCTCACCCGCCATGGCGAGCGCCGGGTCTCCGGGAAGCTGTCGCACGCCGATAAACACAACGAGCGACGCCAGGATCAGCGTGATGGCGGATTGCCATAAGCGGGTGAGGAGGTAGCGGGTCATAGTTCCGGTTACTCCGCCTCGACGAATGCCGCGTGGGAGAGGTGCACAACACCGTCGGCGAACGTCTCCACGCCGGCGATGTCGGTGGAGTACGCGGTGAGGCTGCGTACACGGTAGAGGTAGATGATGGGGTTCTCTTCCTGCACGATTTCTATGGCCTGTCCGTAGAGCTCGCCTCGTTCAGCGGTGTCGTTGATAGACGCCGCCTCGGTCATCAGGTCGTCCACCTCAGGGTTGCTGTACCCGGAGTAGTTGTTGCCACCACCGGTGGAGAGGAAGTTGTACATGTTGCCGTGGGGGTCAACACGACCGGACCAGCCCAGCTGCAGGGCTTCGAAGTCACCACGGGTCTGCACGTCAAGCAGGGTGGAGTACTCAACGGGAGCGATCGACAGTTCGAATCCGCCCTCGGCAACGGCTGCTTGCAGTGCCTGAGCGAAGCGCAGCGTGTCAGGGTTGTTGCTCACCTGCATGGTGATTGGGAAGGGCACGGGCACGCCGGCTTCTTCAAGAATCGCTAGTGAGGCTTCCGGGTCGTACCCGGGGCATGCCTCGCTGGCCTCGGAGGTGAAGGGGCTCTGCGGAGACACCGGCGAGCAGGCCGGGGAGTACCAGTTGCTGAAGACGGAAGACACAAGCGCTTCACGGTCAACAGACATCGACAGCGCCATGCGGATGTCTGCATTGCTGGCCAGCGGAGTCTCGAGCGGTACGGGATCAGTGCCCACACCGTTGACGTTGCCCAGGTTCAGGGTCAGGCCCTGGTAGCCGAGGGATCCGACCTGCAGAATTCCGATGCCGTCGGTTTCGGCCAGCGCCCCAACGTCCTGGGTTGAGATGGTGTCAGCGACCTGCACGTCACCGGACTGCAGGTTCGCCGAGCGAATGTTGGAGTCGGTGATGATGCGGTAGGTGAT
>DASYMY010000354.1:0-6976 GCA_036008825.1 Glaciihabitans sp. | reverse complement strand
GCCAAGAACGTGCTTTTCGTGAACGTTCGCACCGGTGATCCACTGGGTGCCGTCCACAATGCGTGGATCGAGCAGGTAGCGGATTTTGGAGCTGGACTTCTCGCCAAGCACTGGGCCGGCCGGTGCCCACGGGCCGATGTAGCCCTTGACCAGACCGGCTTGTCCATCGAGCGCGGCGAGCTTGGCGAAGTCGGCGTCGGTGGCCGCTTCAACGGTCGCGGGGGCGACGGCAACTTCAACGCGTTTGAAGTCAACCTCACGGTCACCGGGAAGACCGATAACCAGAAGCTCGCGGCTGCCATCCAACTGGGTGAGGGCAAGCACGACGTTTTTGAGGGTGTCTGCCGCTGTCCAGACACCTTCGGCGCGTGGCTGTTCACTGTTGGCCAGGTCAACCAGCGTCTGGATGGTGGGGGTGTTCGGGGAGTTGAACACCACGGGAGCGGCGAGGTCGGTGTAGTCGATGGCCTCGGGTACCGCTGTGGTGTACGCCTCCACGTTGGCGGCATACCCGCCAGCGGAGCGAACGAAGGTGTCTTCTCCCGCGGCCATGGGGTGCAAGAACTCTTCGCTGCGCGAGCCACCCATGGCTCCGGCATCCGCCTTCACAATGACGTATTCAAGGCCGAGGCGAGTGAAGATGCGCTCATAGGCGTCGCGCTGAGCCTGGTAGCTGGCATCAAGGCCGGCGTCGGTGTAGTCGAACGAGTACGCATCTTTCATGGTGAACTCGCGTCCGCGCAGCAGTCCAGCCCTCGGGCGTGCTTCATCGCGGTACTTGTCCTGGATCTGATAGATCGACAGGGGCAGATCCTTGTAGGAGCTGTAGAGGTCTTTGACGAGAAGGGTGAACACTTCCTCGTGGGTGGGGGCCAGCAGATAGTCGGCGCCCTTGCGGTCTTTAAGACGGAACAGGCCGTCACCGTACTCTTCCCACCGACCGGTCACTTCGTAGGGTTCGCGGGGCAGCAGTGCGGGGAAGTGAACTTCCTGTGCGCCAGCGCTTTCCATCTCCTCCCGGATGATGGCCTCAATTTTGCGGCGCACCTTCAGCCCCAGCGGCAGCCAGGCGAAAACACCCGGTGCTTGACGGCGAATGTACCCAGCTCTCACCAACAGGCGGTGGCTGGCAACCTCGGCGTCAACCGGGTCTTCGCGGAGCGTACGGACAAAGAGGTGTGAGAGGCGTGTTGGCACGCGCTCAATCCTACCGAGACTCGAGTCGCTCTCTTCCCTCTGCGCTAATTCTGTTAGACGGTGAGCACCTGGGGTGAACCGACCGCTCCCGGGGGCATTTCAGCCGCGAGACGGTTAGCTTCTTCGATCAGGGTGGCAACGATGAGTGCTTCGGGCACGGTCTTGATGACTTCGCCCTTCACAAAAATCTGTCCCTTGCCGTTTCCGCTGGCAACTCCGAGGTCGGCTTCGCGTGCCTCACCCGGCCCGTTCACAACACAACCCATCACGGCAACACGCAAGGGAACGGTCATCCCTTCCAGCCCGCTGGTGACGTCGTTGGCCAGTTTGTACACGTCAACCTGCGCGCGTCCGCAGCTGGGGCACGAGACAATCTCAAGCTTGCGCTCACGCAGGTTCAGCGACTGCAGAATCTGCAATCCCACCTTGACTTCTTCGGCGGGCGGGGCGCTCAGCGACACCCGAATGGTGTCTCCGATGCCCTCGGACAGCAGAATTCCGAATGCCGTCGCGCTTTTGATGGTGCCCTGGAAGCTGGGGCCGGCCTCGGTGACACCGAGGTGCAGGGGCCAGTCGCCTCGTTCGGCCAGCAGCCGGTACGCCTTGACCATCACGATGGGGTCGTTGTGCTTGACGGAGATCTTGAAGTCGTGGAAGTCGTGTTCTTCGAACAGGCTGGCTTCCCAGACCGCACTTTCAACAAGGGCTTCAGGGGTCGCCTTGCCGTACTTCTGCATAATGCTTGGCTCAAGCGAACCAGCGTTAATTCCGATGCGGATGCTGACGCCCGCGGCTTTTGCCGCCGCCGCGATTTCGCCGACCTTGTCGTCGAACTTGCGAATGTTGCCTGGGTTTACCCGCACAGCCGCGCAACCGGCGTCGATGGCCTGGAAGACGTAGTTGGCCTGGAAGTGAATGTCTGCGATGACAGGAATCTGGCTCTTTTTGGCGATGATGGGCAGCGTCTCTGCATCGTCACGGCTCGGAACGGCCACACGCACGATGTCGCAACCGGAGGCAGTGAGCTCCGCAATCTGCTGCAAAGTCGCATTAATGTTTGTGGTGGGAGTCGTGCACATGGACTGCACGCTGACCTGTGCGTCGCCGCCGACCAACACCTTTCCGACCTTGATCTGGCGGGATTTGCGGCGGGGACTAAGAATTTCCGGAACTTTAGGCATTCCAAGATTAATTGCAGGCACACAGGGATTCTACGTCGCACGCCTGCACGCCCGCTTCAGACGCGACCAATTCGGCGTTTCTACAGGATCGATATGGGTTTGACGATGTCCGCATACAGCAGCAACGCGCTCATCGAGCCAAGCAAAATCACCACAAGGAATGTCAGTGGGATCACCTTTGCGGTGTCAACAGGGCCAGGATCTTTGCGACCAAACAGTTTGGCGAAGAAACGGCGGATGCCTTCCCATAGGGCCCCGGCAACGTGTCCACCGTCGAGGGGCAGAAGTGGCACCAGGTTGAAGACAAACAGGGCAACGTTGAGCGAGGCAAGCAGCCCGACCAAAGCCGCCGCCCGGTCCGCTATGGGGGCCGTATCAATGCTGGTGATCTCGCCAGCCAGTCGGCCGATCCCCACCGGGCCGATGGGGCCGTTCGGGTCACGTTCCTCACTGCCGAAGGCCGCATTGGCAATGTCGACCAGGCGTTCCGGGAGGTTCACAATCATGTGCACTACTCGGCCGATGTTGTCGCCCACCATGGGCAGCACGGCGGTGACGGGCTGTTGCACCGTCTCAACTGCCGCCCCGATTCCGAGGAAACCCACCTCTTCGATCACCGGATTGCCGTCGGCGTCTTCGACCAGTTCGTTGTTGTCGTTGTAAACGTACCGGTCGGTCAGCAGAGGGGTAGCGGTGATGGGTACTTCTTCGCCATCGCGCTCAACAATGAGGTTGAGGGGGTCGCCGGGCGATTCACGAATGAACTCGGTTGCCTGCTCCCACGAGGTAATCGGGGTGCTGTTGACGCTGACGAACCGGTCGCCGGGCAGCAGGCCAGCTGCAGCACCCGGAGCTTCTGGGGCATCCGCCGTGCATTCGGTTTCGGTACTTGACTGCGAAATGATGCAAGCCGATACCGAACCAATGGTGGTGCTGACTTGGGCTGTGCCGAATCCGCAGAGAAGGACGGCGTAGAGAACGATTCCGATCAGCAGGTTCATTAGCGGTCCGCCGACCATAATGATGATCCGTTTGAAGACGGGAAGTTGGTAAAAGGTGCGGTGCTCTTCGTCGACAGCGACGGTCTCAGCGGATGCCGCTCGTGCGTCTTGGGTCAGGGTTTGGAAAAAGCCGGTGCTGGCTTCGCGGCCAACGACGTCGCCTTTTGCTGGCGGGTACATGCCGGACATGGAGATGTAGCCGCCCATAGGTACGGCTTTGAAGCCGTACTCGGTTTCGCCGAACTTTCGGGAGAAAAGGGTCGGGCCGAAGCCGATCATGTACTGACCAACGCGCACACCAAAAAGTTTCGCGGGGATCAGGTGGCCGATCTCGTGCAGACCAATAGATACGGCAAGTCCCACCACAACGATGAGTATGCCCAGGACATAGAGAAGCACGGTTTCCACGCGCTAACCATAGCTCTGCGATTCAATGGAAACGCTGTGTGTGCACCGCGATACCTCCACCGGTACCCTGGGAAACACCATGACTAGCAGCCAGAACGGGTCAAGCCCTATCGCAGATGAGATTGGCAGCGTGCTCGCTGACCGGTACACACTGACCGAATTGGTCGGCCGCGGCGGAATGGCCTCGGTTTATCGCGCCTTCGATGAGTCGCTTGGACGCACGGTTGCTGTCAAAATTTTTCGCTCCGAACTCGCCGACGCCAGTGACGTTCGACGTCAGCGCGAAGAAATTTCTTTGCTCGCTGGGCTGAATCACTACGGGCTTGTCACCCTCTTTGATGCCGTCGTGGACCATGACGGCACTGCCGACCGGGCATTTTTGGTGATGGAGTACATCGACGGCCACGACCTAAACATTCGCCTCCGTTCGGGAGCACTGGATTCGACCACCGTTGCCCTGATAGGGGCTGACGTCGCCGAAGCCCTCGCGTACGTTCACTTCCGTGGTGTTGTACACCGCGACATCAAACCGGGAAACATTCTTTTGCCCAACCTTGATGGAGACGTCACGGGTGCTCGAGCCAAACTCGCCGACTTTGGCATCGCTCGTCTCGTTGATGGCACTCGGATGACAGCGACGGGCTCTGTGCTGGGCACCGCCAACTACCTCAGCCCCGAACAGGCGATGGGTGGCGCACTTAGCCCCCAGTCTGATGTGTACTCGCTGGGCCTTGTGCTGTTGGAAGCCCTCACAGGAGAGCGTCCTTTTCCTGGGTCTGCCCTCGAGTCGGTGGCAGCACGATTGAGTCGAGACCCCGTTGTTCCGCTGGAGCTTGGCGAGCACTGGGTTACCTTGATCGCCGCGATGACGGCGCGAGACCCCCAGCACCGGCCCTCCGCCGCCGAGTCCGGAGAGCACCTTCGCCGGATTGCCTCCGCTGACCAGGTGGCACCGCCCGTGACAGGTGCGGCCGTTATCGACCACACCGAACCGTTTGATGCGGCAACGCAGGCAGCGATGTCCGCCGCCACGCCGGCGCCGCAGAGCACCGTGGCGATGGCCGCTCCTGTAGCAGATCCCACCACTCCCACGCGCGTAATGCAGATGGATCCGACGGCATCCACCGTGGCGGTGGGTCATGTCGACGCTGAGCCGCGTGCACAGCAGACCACACGGCAGACTGACCGCAAATCCACGCGGGGTCGCAACACCCTGATTGGTGTGGTGCTGGCCCTTCTTATTGGTGCAGGCATCTGGTTCGCTGTCACGACCCTCACCTCCAACTCGACCGACACCCCCGCCGTTCAGTACCCCGCGGTTGAGGGCGAACTTGGCGACCATCTCGAGCAACTTCAAAGGAGCGTCACACCGTGACCGCAACACCCGTGAAACTGCGACTGATGGTCTCAGCACTGCTTCTCACGGCAGGTCTTAGCGCCTGCTCGGCCAACACCGGCGACTACTCGGCTGAGGAAGCTGAGCAGCTGCAAGCACAAGTACTCACCATCACCGAAACGGCCCCAGCCGATCCGGCGACGGCGCTAACCCAGCTAGACGGACTTGCCGCGCAGGTTGACGATGCGCTCAGCCGAGGCGCAGTGACCGAACAGCGCCACACCGACATCGTTGAGGCGATTGCCCTGGTGCGTGGCGACCTTGATGCGGCAGTAACCGAGCAGCAGACTCCGGCGGAAACCACCGACACACCATCGGTAGAGCCGGCACCCGCCCCTACCGAGGATTCCGGAAACACCGACGAGGACGAGTCGGAGTACGACGAGTCCGACGGTGACGAATCCGACACTGACGAGTCCGAGGATGACAACTCAGAACAACCCGCGCCTGCCCCCACCAAAGAAGCGACAACCCCCGCGAACCCCGGCAACAACGGAAATGGCAACACAGGTAACGGCAACACGGGTAACACCGGCAACACCGGCAACACCGGCAACGGCAACTCGTCAAATTCAGGCAGTCCAGGAACGCCGGCGGAGCCCGTCACCCCTGTGAAGTCGGAAAAAGCAGCCAAACCGGGCAAAGAAGACTAACTTCGACCTCACGTTTCGCCCCGCTGAGCCGTCTACCTAGTGATGGATATCAAACCGCCCTTCGAGGCCATAGTCAGCGAGCATGCTGCAACCGTATGGCGTGTCACCCGCGCGATCCTCGGCGACGACGCTGACGATTCCTGGTCGGAAACTTTTCTGGCCGCCCTCACCGCCTACCCGGCCCTACCCGCCACTGCCAACGTTGAAGCCTGGCTGGTGCGAATCGCTCACAACAAGGCCATTGACGTCACTCGCAGACGCGCAACGGTAATGCTGGCCGACGAGCTGGACGATCGCCCGTCAACGCTCGGCATCCCGGGTGCGGCCGAGCCTGATCTGCAGCAGGCGCTGCAGCGGCTGCCGCACAAACAAAGGCACGCGGTGGTGTATCACTACCTCGCCGGGCTCCCCTATCAGGCCATCGCTGACATCGTCGGGGGAACAGCGGACGCCGCGCGGCGGGCATCCGCTGATGGCATTCGATCTCTTCGTCTCGCACTCACCGAGACGCCCGCGACACACTCCGTTCCTCAAGGAGGACAGCCATGAGTTCACCAACCGACAGCCAAATTTTGCACGCCCTGAGCGCCGCAACCGAACCATCCGCCAGCACGTTGGCGCAGCTACATGACCAATTGGAGGCGGATGCCAGCGCCGCGGGCGTCCTCGATGTGGCGTACACCATCGTTCCGACCCCGGTTGGTGAGCTGCTAATTGCGGCCACGGAACTGGGCCTGGTGCGGGTGGCGTACGAACGGGAGCACTTCGACAGCGTGCTGGCCACCCTGTCGACGAGGATTAGTCCCCGTGTTCTGCGAGCACCACAGCGTCTTGCGCTGGTGGAGCAGCAAATTCGTGAATATTTTGCGGGCGAACGCACCTCGTTCGATCTGGCGTTGGACTTTCGACTGTCGGCCGGTTTCCGCCGACAGGTGCAGGAGCATCTGCCGACCATTAGCTACGGCACCACCCAGTCGTACAAAACGGTCGCCGAACTGATTGGTAATCCCAAAGCGGTCCGCGCTGTGGGGTCGGCCTGTTCGACCAATCCTCTCCCCGTGGTCGTGCCATGCCACCGTGTTGTTCGAACCGACGGTTCCCTGGGCGGTTACATCGGTGGGCTCACCGCTAAAACCACTC
>DASYMY010000353.1:0-2269 GCA_036008825.1 Glaciihabitans sp. | reverse complement strand
CCGGCACCCCTTCCAAACCCCTTGGCATCACTGTTACCAACAGTGGGGTAACAGAAAGAATGGTGTCTTCGGTGACGATAGCCGGCGCCAACGCCAGCGAGTTTTCCTATGCCACCACGGGTTCGCTGACCTTAGCGCCGGGGGCTACCACCCAGATCGAGGTGACCTTTAAGCCTGCTTCGCTGGGTACTAAGGTAGGACAGGTGCACATTGCCGATTCCGATGGGTCGACGAACCTGTACATCGGGCTCACGGGCGAAGGACATGACAACCCGCCGGTAGTTCCTGCTGTGCACCGCATCAATGCCGGCGGTCCGGAAGTGACCAACTTCCAGGGTACCTTCGCCGCCGATAATTTCTTTACCCCGGCACCGGGACATACCTATTCCACTACGGCGGCCATAGCCGGAACGGCGGACGATGGCATGTACCAGACGGAACGTTCCGCCTCGTCGGATAATGCCAGCTTCAATTATGCCTTGCCCGTGCCCAGCGGTCAGTATACCGTGGTGCTCCACTTTGCCGAGCTTTATTGGAACGGAGCAGGCCAGCGGGTGTTCGATGTGGCTCTGGAAGGCGCCATGATACTCGATAACTTTGACATCTATAAAAAAACAGGGGCTAAATTTGCTGCCACCACCGAATCCTTTATGGTGAGTGTCAACGACGGCACCCTGGATCTGTTCTTCAGCGGGCTGACCACAGATGGCGGGGTGGACCGGCCGAAAATATCGGCCATAGAAGTGATTCCGATAGCGGGCACCAACCTGTTCCCGGTTGCCGACGCGGGCGCCGATAAGACCATCACCCTGCCTGTAAGCACCGTGGTGCTCAATGGAGCCGGCACCGACACCGACGGCACCATCGCCAACTACACCTGGAGCCAGGTGAGCGGACCCAATACCGCCACTTTCAGCAATAAAGCCGTAGCAGCTCCTTCCGTAAGTGGCCTGATTCCCGGCACGTATGTGTTCAGCCTGGCGGTACAGGACGATCTGTTGGCCATTAGTTCTGCCGACCTGGTCACCGTGAAAGTGAATACAGATCCGGCGGCTCCCGTAGCCGTGGCAGCCCACCGCATCAACTCCGGTGGCCCGCAGATCTCCAACACCAAGGGTACTTTTGCTGCCGACAATTACTTTGCCCCCGCACCGGGACATAACTTTTCGACTACCAGTGCTATTGCCGGCACTGTGGATGACGCCCTTTACCAGACCGAACGTTCTGCTTCGGCCGATAATGGCAGCTTCAGCTATGCCCTTCCGGTGGCCAACGGTCCCTATACCGTGGTGCTCCACTTTGCCGAGCTTTACTGGAACAGTGCCGGCCAACGCGTGTTCGACGTGGCCATGGAAGGCGTGAAGGTGCTCGACAACTACGACATGGTGAAGAAAACAGGCGCCAACTTCACTGCCACCATCGAAACCTTTATGGTCAATGTGTCGGATCAAAACCTGAACATCCTCTTCAGTGCGCTGCAAAGCGAGGGCGGCGTAAACAGGCCTAAGGTATCGGCCATCGAGGTCATTCCCTTTACCGGCTCCAACCTGTTCCCGGTTGCCAACGCGGGCTCCGATAAGGTCCTCACCCTGCCTGAAAGCAGTGTGGTTCTCGCCGGCAGCGGCACCGACACCGACGGCACCATCGGCTCCTACACCTGGACCCAGGTGAGCGGACCCAACCCCGCCACTTTCAGCTCCGCCACCGTGGCGGCGCCGACTGTGAGTGGCCTGGTAGCCGGCACCTACGTGTTCAGCCTGACGGTGAATGACAACCTGCTGGCCATCAGCGCCGCCGACCAGGTTTCCGTTACCGTTAATCCGAACCCGAATGCTACCGTGGTAGCGGCAGCCCACCGCATCAATGGCGGCGGACCCCAGCTTACCAACGCCCTGGGTACCTTTGCCGCCGACAATTACTTTAGTCCTGCTCCGGGGTATACCTACACCACCACCAACGCGATTGCCGCCACCCAGGAGGACGCCCTTTACCAGACCGAGCGCTCTTCCACCGTGGACAACGGCAGCTTCAGCTACGAGCTGCCGGTAGCCGCCGGTCAGTATACGGTGGTGCTGCACTTTGCCGAGCTCTACTGGAATGCCGAAGGCAAACGGGTGTTTGATGTGTCCCTGGAAGGGGGATTGGTGCTCGACAACTACGACATCGTGAAGAAAGCAGGCGCCAATTTCACCGCCACCACCGAGTCGCTGGTGGTAAATGTGACCGACGGGACGCTCAACCTGCTCTTCAGTGCGCTGCAAAGCGAGGG
>DASYMY010000352.1:0-2639 GCA_036008825.1 Glaciihabitans sp. | reverse complement strand
CCCGTTGGGTTGCTCGACCAAGCGCCGACAGTGCTCGGGCTCCGAACGTTTGCCATTCCGGAAACCCCGGACTTTGATGCGGTAGTGCCGGTCGGCTCCTTTCTTGAACGGCTCAATCGCAAGGCCGACCAACTGGCCGATGACGCGACAACTGTCACCGTGACTCTGCCACTGGAAGTTGCAACAGTGTCGTGGGCAGCAATCTCGCCACCTCGAGGGGGATGGCACCCTGTGGATCCCACCCACACCGAGCTGCTGACATCGGTGGCTGAAGCCGGAATCGCCGAGGTCGCAGAGGCCATCCCTTCCGGCACCGGAGAGCAAATAGTGCACCGTGTGCGCTCCGAAGTGTGGGGTCGCCCCATTCCCGGACTTGAGCATGTCCCGGCGGGCGGCGCCTTTGCTGCGCTATCTCTGGGGTTTCTTGGGGACGAGACAAGCGTCAACATATTTGAGACCGGTCCGTGGACGCGTTTGACCACCCCGCGCGGTCACGTTCTTATCAAACGACGGGCGTGGACTTTGTCTCGGTAGTGGCTTCGGACACAATAGCGTCCGCGTTGACCGCTACCCATTCCATCAAGGGCAATAACCGCTCGCTCAGGTCCAGTCCTCTTGGGCTGAGGCTGTAGTCGACCCGCGGAGGGATTGTCAGTGCCGCCTCCCTGACCACAAATCCGTCGGCTTCGAGCACCTTGAGGGTTTGAGCGAGCATCTTCTCGCTGATGCCCTCGACAACTCGGCGTAACTCCCCAAACCGAAGGGTTTCCGCGGACAGTGCGATCAGAATCAGCACCCCCCACTTGCTGGTGACATGATCGAGCACTGTTCGTGTGGGGCACTTCGCGGGCAGAATGCCGTCCGTGAAGCCAAAACCTGCCCGCAAACTATTCACACTTACTTTCATGTTAGTAGCTTACCTAAAAGTGGGTACTGCCGGTTGGGAAGTATCAAGCTTTGGTCTGCGTTGGGGTGAGCGAACCCTTTGAAAGGAAAACTATGTCCCTCGTTGTAACCGGTGCTACCGGGTCTCTTGGTCGTCTTATTGTTGAAGCTCTTCTCCGTGAGGGCGTACCCGCATCCGAGATCGTTGCTGGAGGGCGACAACTCGACAAGATTGCCGACCTCGCCGAGCGTGGTGTGCGCGTTGCGCGCATTGATTACAACGACGCACAGTCGTTAGCTGACGCTTTCGCCGGCGCGGCAACGTTGATGCTCGTCTCGGGCAGCGAGGTGGGGTCGCGTATTGAGCAGCATTCGGCCGCAATAGCTGCCGCGGTCACCGCTGGTGTGCAAAGCATCGTCTACACCAGCGCACCCGCTGCGGACAGCTCAGCGTTGGTCCTCGCTCCTGAACACAAAGCAACAGAAGAACTGATCGCGCAGTCTGGTCTTTCTTTCACCATTCTTCGCAATGGGTGGTACACCGAAAACTACGCAGCCGCTGCGTCGCAGGCGATTGCCAGCGGTGTTTTGGCGTCCAGCACCGCCGATGGTCGGGTCGCCAGCGCGAGCCGCGCTGACTACGCTGACGCCGCCGCGGCGGTCCTAGCTGCGAACGAGCACACGGGCGCGGTGTACGAGCTATCCGGGGACGTCGCGTGGGACCACCGCGAACTGGCAGCCACGCTTAGTGAACTCAGCGGACGGGAGATCGTCTTCACCAACTTGTCCCCAGAGCAGCACCACGATCAATTGATCGCCGCTGGACTCGATGAGGGCACCGCGGGATTCGTTGTCGCCCTTGATGCGAACATTCGCGATGGTCTTCTCGCCGTGACCACGGGAGATCTTTCCCGAATCATTGGACGGCCCACGACCCCGATGAAAGAGACCTTGGCGTCGCTGGTCTAACCCGCGGGGAGTGTTATTCCTCGAACGTGTTGACCATGGCGTGGGCAGCACGTTCGAGGTACCCCCACAGCGTCGCATCGTGCAACGGAGATAATTCGAGGGTGTCGAGCGCGGCGCGCATGTGAAGTAGCCACCTGTCGCGTGCATCGGGGTTGACCTTAAATGGCTGATGCCGCATACGAAGGCGAGGGTGCCCCCGCTCCTCGCTGTAGGTGCCCGGCCCACCCCAATACTGTTCAAGAAACCCCGTGAGCCGCTGGATGGCACCTTCCAAGTCCTGTTCGGGATACATGGGGAGCAGCACATCGTCGGTGCGAATCCCGGCATAGAACGCGCGCACGAGTTTTTCAAAGGTGGGTCGACCGCCCACTTCCTGCCAGAAAGTCCCTTGCGCAGCCTCACCGCCGGAACTGGTGCGCAACGTGAGCGGGCTCGTCACACGCGTCGGAAACTGTGGGGTGGAATCAGCGGGATCAGTCATATTAGGGCGCCTTGGGGGCTCGGGGGGCTCGGGGGGCTCGATTGCGGGGAAGTTTGAGCGGCTTGCCCGCCTCGGTTGTCGCGACCGGGTTGGGGCGTGTGCGTGGAGGGCGTGATCCGTTGATGCTTTCCGCACCGTCGAATCCGCTGAGGACCACCGTTGACAGTGATGGTAGTGCGATCTCCATCTCGTCAAGAGTGTTCTTGAGTCGAGCTCGCAGGTCACGAGCGACATCGTCTTTCGCGCCGGCTCGCGTTTTGACTACGAGCCGCACGATGATGTTGGAATCCGAAATAGACTCAAT
>DASYMY010000351.1:0-1724 GCA_036008825.1 Glaciihabitans sp. | reverse complement strand
AACAAAATGCGCACCGCGCATTCTACGCAGAGTCGGTTGGCCTTCACGGTCACTTCATGTCCATCGACCATACTGGCGCTGCGCGTGCGCGGCTCGTGGTCGGCTTTTCCCGGAGCCCGCCCACTCGGTGGGTCGCGGACGTGCACAGGTGGATCGCGTACGTCCAGCCAACCCCTTCCGGCCTGAGGCAAACGTCCCACCAGGAGGAGCCGCCATCCCAAGCCCGTCCCAGGCATGGGGTGGCGGTTTTCCACTTTTCGCGTGACGTCCGGACGTGCTCGGCAACGGAGCCGTGGTCCATCCGGACGTCTTCATGATTCCTTCATGTCTCCGTGGCACCATCGCGTGCTGCGCCCCGATTGGTGTGGCGCACCACCAGAAGGAGTGAGGATGGAGGGGGCTTTTTCGCGTTTCGCCACGGCAGTAGTCACCAGCGTTGCAACGACTACTTGCGGCGGGGCCGGCACGTCATGAGCGGCATCGCGTACGACCCGGCGGCCAAGTCGGGAACGGGCGTGGACCGCGTGACAGTGTGCCCGGGCGATCGCGATGCGGGCGGGACGTGGTACGTGCCAGGTGGGCACTTGGGCAATGCCACGCTCGGCCTGTCGAACACCGTCTGGGACGGCGCAGCAGATTCCGGTTCGCGTTGACAATGCATAGTCAAAGATGAGGAGCTACATGGGTCGATTTTTCGGTGGGCGCACCATCGCAGCAGTTGCGCTAGGGCTGTCGATGTTGCCGGCCAGCGGCTTTGCTCAGGCGGTGCCAACCACTCGCCCGACAACACAAGAGCTGGCCGCAACGACATCCGCCGGCAACGACTGGTTGACATTCGGTGGAGCGCTGAATAACCAGCGCTTCTCGACGCTCAATCAGATCAACACCACCAACGTCGCGCAACTGAAGGGCGCGTGGATGACTCGCCTCGGGTCAGGCAAGGGTTCGAAGTATCGCTTCGAGCCAGATCCGCTGGTCATCGACGGCGTTCTGTACATACCGACGGGCAACGACGATGTCTTTGCTCTCGACGCGAAGACCGGCAAGAAGATCTGGGAGTATTTCTCGGACATCCCGCAGGTCAATGACCTGATCTGTTGCGGTTGGGACAATCGCGGTGTCGCGGCTGGCGAAGGCAAGATCTTCTCGGGTCAGCTGGACGCGAGCATGGTTGCTCTCGACCAGAAGACGGGCAAGATCGCCTGGCGCACGCAGTTGGAAGACTACCGCGACGGGTACAGCATCACCGGCGCCACCCGCTACTTCGACGGCCTGGTGTTCACCGGCATGTCCGGCGGTGAGAACGGCATCCAGGGTCGCTTCTACGCGCTCGACGCGAAGACCGGCCAACTGGTGTGGCGCTTCAACACCGTCCCGAATCCCGGTGAGATCGGCTCCGACACGTGGCCGATGAACGACCCGGACCCGATCAAGGCCAACATCTACAAGCATGGCGGCGGCACGGTGTGGCAGGCACCCGCGATCGACCCAGAGCTTGGCATGCTGTACTTCAGCACGGGCAACGCTGGTCCGTGGGAAGGCTCGCTCCGCCCAGGCCTGAGCCTGTTCACGGCTTCGATCGTGGCGCTGGACTACAAGACGGGCCAGTACAAGTGGCACTTCCAGCAGGTCCACCACGAGATCTGGGACTATGACATGCCCAACTCGCCGGCCCTGTACGACACCGTTCTCAATGGCCAGCCACGCAAGGGGCTGTACCAGGC
>DASYMY010000350.1:0-1717 GCA_036008825.1 Glaciihabitans sp. | reverse complement strand
CATCTTTACAACATACAAGGTCTCGGCGGCAGCGACACTCGATGATCTTCGTGGCTACGACATCGTAGCTGTAGACAGTCAGGGACTTGTGCCAGCGAAGGTCGCACTCCTCAAGGATGCGTACGCTGCCGGTATGTCGATCCTGACGGTCAGTCAGGTAGGCGACCAGACCTGGCTGCCGTTCGTTACGGCATCTGCCGCGAAGGCCGATGATGCCATCAAGTACCGGATGGACCCTCCGACGTACGACCACCGCCTTAAGGGCGGCTGGGATAATGGGGCTGATGACCTCAGTTCCACCGCCGGCAAGGTCATTACCGGCATCGACCCCTTGTCGGCAGTCGGCGTGTCGGTGTTCCAGTACAACGCGGTTCAGACGTACACGCATGTCATTGGCTCGAACTTGCAGGGTGGACGCTGGTTCCACCACAACAACACGATCATCAAGACCGCATCGAATCGTATTCTGTGGGCAAAGGCCGTCTCCTGGCTGCACAACTTCAAGTCAGACCGTAACTGGGAGATCCAGCTCGGCGAGTTCTGCATCGACACCATCGCCGAGGACAACTTCCCTCCGCACGTCAAGATCACGGCGCGTGACTACACGAAGCTGTGCATCGAGAGCAAGCTCAGCAAGGCCACGACATTCTCTAAGGGTCAGCGCGTCGAGGACATGATACGTGCGGTGGCTGCGAACTGCGGTATTAGCAGAATGATCGTACCTCGCATGTCGGCCACGCTCGAAGCTGACGTAACCTTCGACCGTGAAACAGAGCGCTGGAAGATCATCAGTGACCTCGCGGCGACGGTGGCACACGAAGCATTCTTCGACAACATGGGATTCCTCGTCGTACGGCCCATCGCTGACCCCTCTCTCACGCCGATCACGTGGACGTTTGGCGTCGGGGTACAGAACGTTGATGAAAAGGTTACGGTCGAGATCCTCGGTACGAACTATGTGCATGACGGTGGCATGCGATCGTCCGCTCCTGGGTTCGGAGTCGATGGCGTAGCAGGTATGGGGTTCGCACTGGGTGACGCTGCGATCGTGCGGCGCAACTTCGTCCCTAATCCAATCGCCGCAGTTGACCTCGCCGGATACACAACCTGGGGAGCTGGGGTTACGCATACACGCATGACCACCGGCGGGCATCTTACTCCGGAGTGCGTACAGGTGGTTACGCCTGGAACGGCTGCAGCGGAGGGTGAAGGCTACGGGGTGGGACCAGTAGCCCCCAATACGCGATCTCAGTTCGCTGGTGCCGTGTTCCTCAAGGGTGCGGTAGGTGGCGAGAAGGTAAACATCTGGGCGCGGTACAACTACGTCGATGGCAGTGCGACGTCAGACTCGGTGGCAAAGAACGTAACACTTACTACCGGCTGGCAGCGCTTCGTTGCGAACTCTATCCCGCCGAACGCCGGGAAGGAGATCTCAACTGTAACGCTGTTCCTTAGAACCCCAACGATTCTCGCCCAGACGTTCTACGTCTGGGGCACTGATGTTGCGGCGACAACTGATGTAACTCAGATGAACAGCTACGTGGATGGCAACCAGACCGGATGCCGCTGGGTCGGAGAGCCAGGTACCTCGATCTCCGAGCAATATGTACGTCACCTCAGCCCCGGAAAGGTCGGCGTTGTCTCGCTCCGACAGGACGCCGTGTCTGAGATTAGTACTGTAGTCCGGGGTGCATCGTACATCACACCAGTCGTGGCC
>DASYMY010000349.1:0-3980 GCA_036008825.1 Glaciihabitans sp. | reverse complement strand
TGGCTTCTACGAGCGCTATGCCCGGGTGCTTTTTGCCCGCTACGGCAGCCGAGTGAAGTACTGGCTGACCTTCAACGAGATCAACTCAGTCCTGCATGCTCCCCTGATGTCGGGCGGAATCAACACCCCCAAAGACCAGCTCTCCAAGACCGACCTCTACCAGGCCGTTCACAACGAGTTGGTGGCGAGCGCGTTGGCAACCAAAGCAGCCCGTGAGCTGGCACCAACAGCGCAGGTGGGGTGCATGATTCTCGCCATGCCGACCTACCCGCTGAGCCCCGACCCGGACGACGTGATGGCCGCCATGACTACCGAGCGCACCAACCTCGCGTTCGGTGACATTCACGTTCGCGGCGAATACCCCGGCTACTACCTGCGGAGCCTGCGCGACCAGGGTGTTGAGCTGAGCATCACGGACGAGGACAAGGCGATTCTCAAGGAGAACACCGTCGACTTTGTCTCATTCAGCTACTACGTCAGCATCTGCGAGACCGCCGACGAGTCTAAGCGGGTGATGGGTGAAGGCAACATCTTCCCCGGCGTCAAAAACCCGCTGCTGAAGGCATCCGAGTGGGGCTGGCAGATTGACCCGGTTGGCTTGCGCATTGTGCTCAACCAGTTCTGGGACCGCTGGCAGAAGCCGCTCTTTATTGTGGAGAACGGCCTGGGCGCCAAGGATCAGCTGGTCGAGGTCGACGGACGCAAAACCGTTATCGACGACTACCGCATCGACTACTTCAATGACCACCTGGTGCAGGTGGGTGAAGCCATCGCGGACGGTGTTGAGGTTATTGGCTACACATCATGGGGCTGCATCGACCTGGTCAGCGCCAGCACGGCGCAGCTGAGCAAGCGCTACGGCTTTATCTACGTCGACCGGAACGATGATGGCAGCGGAACGCTTGATCGCTACAAAAAGAAGTCATTCGACTGGTACGCCGAAGTGATCCGGTCAAACGGGGCAAGCCTTTCCCGTTAGCGTCGACGTAGCTAGTTTTACCCTGTAGTTGTCTCCGGGATGGTGTTTCATCCCGGAGACAACCCTGTTTGGAGTTTCCATGATTTCCCCGCGCATTGCCTTTCTCGACGTCGACGGCACCCTGATCGACTCGGGCGAGGTGATTGCCCCGTCCACCATTGAGGCAGTACAAACCGCCCGCAAAAACGGGCACCTCGTCTACCTCAGCACCGGACGCGCCAGTGTCGAGATCTACCCCGCCATCACCGAGATCGGTTTCGACGGTGCTATCAGCGCCGGCGGCGGATTCGCCTCCATTGGCGACGAACTTGTAATCTCCCGCACCATGCCGCAAGACGCAGTGGCCCGAATGGTGGACTTCTACGCCGAGTCTGGCTACGACTTTTACCTGCAGTCCTACGACGAGCTCTTCCCGAGCGAAGGCGTTCACGCCCGATTCGCGGCGTACCTCAGTGAGGACAAGCAGCGGCATGAGGCATCCGATTCACAGATTGAGACCACAACGGAGGAGGAACACCCCGCGTTGCGGGCCTTCGCTGATGTGCGTCCGATCAACTACGAGGGAATCGCAAAGTCGGTATTTTTGGCCAGCGATCTATCGGCATTCGACCGCGTCACCGAGGCGCTGTCTGGCGAGTTTCATGTCATTACCGGCACCATCCCGCACCTGGGTAGCGGCAGTGGTGAGGTGACCTTGCACGGTGTGAATAAGGGGTCCACCATTCTGCAGCTCTTGGATCAGCTGGGACTGTCGGCGTCATCCGCCATTGGTATCGGTGACAGTAGCAACGACATCGAGATGCTGCAGGTCTGCGGAGTGGGCATCGCCATGGGCAACGCGACCGACGCCATCAAGGCACACGCGGACGAGGTCACCACATCCGTGCTCGACGACGGAGTGTGGAACGCCTTCCGCCGTCACGGCTTGATCTAACGCATCCCTAAAGAGTGGCCCCGCTTGATACAAAGCGGGGCCTTTTTGCGCGAAACAGAACAATTCGAGCGGATGCCACAGTGCCCAGCCCCCAACGCGGTATACATCGGTCGCGGTACAGAAAACTCATACGAGAGGTGGATGTAGACCTGAAGGCACTAAGGGAGTCTTAAGTAATCGTCACCTCCTTTCCGTGACCGAAGCAGAAGGACACCACCATGACCGCAACCCTCAGTTTGGCGAAGCACTCAGCTGCAGCTCCCTCGGTGCGCGATGCCGTTGAGGTGCGATGGACAACACCTGAAGCAAAACTGTGGGTCGCTACACAGGGAGACGATTTTGCCGGTTTTGTAGAATTTTCTGATGGACATTACGAAGTCACGGATGGTCGTGGGGTGCAACTTGCAGCCCGCGCCACACTGCGCGAGGCGAAAGCTTCTCTTGCCCTCCCCCACGAGCAGCCGGCTAAACCCATGACCTTGTTGTATGTTGCGGTTGCGACTGGCGGTCTGGCGCTGAGCCTATTTATTGCCAGCTTGGCGATTGTGTGGATGGGCTAAGCCGGTTGAGTCTGCTTTTTACATCCCTCCGCCACCTCAAAGCGCTGCCTGCTCGCTACATCGCAGCGGTGCTGATTATTCATGCGGCGCTTGTGCTCGGCTTGGGTTTCGTCGTTCACGAAATGCTGGATGCGGCGATTGTCCTCGCCGGTGAATCTGCGCTAACCGATAGCAACGCCACCGAGCTGTTCTCCTCCCCTGGCCCCGTCGCTTTGGTTGTTGGCGTTGCCATAATTGCGGTGGCCGCGGCACTGTTCTACGCGACCGTTCTGTTCACGATCGCCGATCTTCAGCTCGCAGGCGCTGAACCTTCCCTGCGCACAGTCGCCAGCCGGGTTCGCGTCACCTTCAGAACATTGGTGAGCCCCGCGACCGTTCTTTTGGCGCTAGTACTGGTGGTCGTTGCCCCGCTCACCGGATTCGGTCTTTTCTCTCCACTGACCGCCGAGCTTGCCCTGCCCCCATTTATTCAGCGGGAGTTCGTGAAGACCATGCCCGGTGCAGTGGGCTGGAGCCTGGTCGCACTCGTATTGGTCTACATCACTTTTCGAACGGTCCTGGCGCTACCGCTGAGTGTGGTGGCTGGCACCCGGCCAGGACGCAGTTTGCGCACAAGCATCACGGCTACTGGTCGTGGCGCTCTGACGTTTGGGCTGGTGCTGGTGCTGACCGCCGGAGGGATCTGGGGCCTTTCGCGTCTCGCCACCGAGATCTTCGGTCGTCTGGTTGACGTCGCAGCTCCCGCGCTCGGCGATACCGAAGTTGCCATCTCGGCGGCCTCTCTCGCGCTAACGCTGTGGGCGCTGCTGGGTTCTCTTCTCTTCGCCCTCATTCTTGTCGGGCACGCTCGTTCAGTCGCCGGCGTGGGGTCCCGCCCTGCCCCGGTGCACGTCGCTCTCTCCCGCTCTTCTCGCAGAACCGGGCAGGTATGGCGTCCCGTTGTTGTGGCCGCAGCAGCCGTGACCGTGCTTTCCGTCGCCGGAACACACTTTGCTCCCGCTTCGGCGGCAAACACGAGTGCCCCCAGCGTTACAAACGATGCCATTGTGGTGGGCCACCGCGGCTACATCTCGGGCGGTGTGGAAAACACCATTGGGGCGCTCAACGCGGCTGCCGAACTGAGCCCCGAGGTTGTCGAGGTCGATGTATTACAAACCGGCGACGGTGGCTTCGTGACAAGCCATGACAGCAATCTGCTGATCCTTGCCGGCATCAACGCGAACATCTTTGACCTGACCACGGAACAAGTGACGTCCACCGCCGTGCGGATGCAGGGGCACAGCGACACCATCCCCACCTTGACCGAATATGCCGCTCGCGCGGCCGAGCTCGGCATTCCGCTGATGATCGAGTTCAAAGTCCACGGGCACGAAACTCCTGACTTTGTTGAGAAAGCCCTCACGGAGTTGGATGATCGTGGGCTGATGCGCGGAAATTCCTACCACTCCAGCGATCAGTCGGTGGTTGCGGAGATTCAGCGACTGCACCCTGACCTGCGGGTGGGACT
>DASYMY010000348.1:0-7587 GCA_036008825.1 Glaciihabitans sp. | reverse complement strand
TGGAGTTCCATGATCTTCGCGCTGATATGGGGCTCAAGCGCTGCGTAGTCGTAAGGGAGGTCTGGAAGTGTGTATTCAGCCATAGTTTTCTCTCCTAAAGGATGGGCCCCGAGCAGCCCGTTAGGCGCCCCAGGGATCAGTGCCAGTCTAATCCTCTCAGCCAGAGCCGAGCCTGGGTGCGCGGGTAATGCGGTCTATACCTCGTCCAGGTCAGGGGGAAGGTTCGCGTCTGTGCCGGGGAGCCCGAGATCGCTGGCGCGCTTATCCGCCATTGCAAGCAGGCGCCGAATTCGACCGGCGACGGCGTCCTTGGTCATCGGAGGATCCGCGTGATGTCCGAGTTCGTCCAGGCTGGAATCGCGGAATCGCAGACGCAATTCACCCGCATAGCGCAGGTGCTCCGGTACGTGACCATCAAGGATTTCGAGTGCCCGCTCCACGCGGGAGCACGCTGCCACCGCGGCCTGAGCGGATCGCCGCAGGTTTGCGTCGTCGAAATTGACGAGACGGTTTGCGGTTGCCCGCACTTCGCGTCGCTGACGCATTTCGTCCCACGAGACAACGCTATTGACCGCGCCCATGGTGACGAGCATGGCGCCGATCGCTTCCCCATCGCGGATGACCACCCGGTGAACGCCTCGAACTTCACGCGCCTTGGTGGGAATTTTGAGTCGTCCGGCAGCACCGACAAGAGCCATAGCTGCTTCGTTACCAGGGCAAGTCACTTCGAGGGCGGCCGAACGACCTGGGTCGGTGAGAGTGCCGTTGGCGAGAAACGCGCCGCGCCAGACAGCGGCCAGCTCATCTCGCGAACCGGTGGTGAGCTTGTTCGGAAGTCCACGAATGGGTCGACGGCGGGCGTCGAGCAATCCCGTTTGCCTCGCGAGAGTCTCGCCGCCTTCAAGAACCCGAACGAGGTAATGGCTGGTGCGGCGTTGAGCGGTAGGAGAGACGATGGAGATTTCGCTACGAACCCCATACAGCTCGGCCAGGTCCTTTCGAACGCGGCGCCCGATGAGGGCGGTATCAAGTTCGGCTTCGACTGCGATTCGGCCGGAGATCAGGTGCAGCCCTCCCGCGAATCGAAGAATCGTGGCCAGTTCAGCTGCACGGGCGGTGGTTTTACTCACCTCGACTTTGGCTAGTTCGTCTTTGACGTCAGCGGTTAGTGCCACAGGGTGTTTCCTTTTCTACTTCTCGACGGGGCACACGGGCCAATAGCGTTGGGAAGTACGTTATTCGCGGCCCAGGTCACGGTGCTTCACGCTTACCGCGACGCCGGGAAGACCTCGAACCAGCGCGCCAAGCTTTTCGGCGACGGCCACGGAACGATGCTTTCCCCCCGTGCACCCAATGGCGATCGTAGCGTGTCTCTTGTTCTCACGCTGATAACCAGCAATGACCGGGGTCAACGCAGCAACGTAGTTTTCGAGAAATTCCTCTGCTCCCGGTTGACTCAAAACATAGTCTCTGACCTCGGCATCCATGCCTGTGTGAGGCTTCAATTCCGGGAGCCAAAATGGGTTCGGTAAAAATCTCATATCGGCCACCGAATCCGCGTCGGCAGGCAGACCGTACTTGAACCCAAAACTCAAAATCGTCACCTGCACGCCGGGCGTGTCTTCTTCTGCAAATGTTTCAGAGATTGTGGTGGCGAGCTGGTGAATGTTGAGTTCCGACGTGTCGATAACTATGTCGCTATTGGCACGCAGCTCCTGCATGCGGGTGCGTTCGAGCCCAATGCCATCGAGCAACGTGCCATTGCCCTGCAACGGGTGAGGACGCCGAACCTGTTCGAACCGTCTCACCAGAGCGGCGTCCGTTGCTTCCAGAAATAGGACACGCACCCGGGCGTTGTCTCGCAACCACTGGACGGCTTCACGGACGTCTTCAAAGAGTCTGCCTCCGCGAACATCGACGATTGCGGCAATTTTGGGGAGACTGCTGCCCGCGTGACGGGATAAGTCCACCAGGGGTCGCAGCATTTGGGGTGGGAGGTTGTCCACGACATACCAGCCCAGATCCTCGAGCGCGTTACCAACGGTTGAGCGACCTGCTCCGGACATGCCGGTGACGATCAGCATTTCGTGACGTTCAGTCTCCGAGGTCATGTCGTGTCAGGCTTTCCTTCGTTGATCGCGATGGTCCCTAGTTTACGTGGCGAGCTACTCACGCAGGCTCTCGTAAATTTGGCTGGCCAGAACCGCCCCCACACCTTTGACTTCGGCGATAGCCTCAACGTCCGCTGTGCGTAACCGCGCAACGGACCCAAAATGGCGCAGCAACTCGCGCACGCGCGCAGGGCCAAGGTTGGGAATTTCAGCTAACGACGAGGTGATGTCCCCGGCTCTGCGTTGGCGTTGGTAGGTGATCGCAAATCGGTGGGCTTCATCTCTGATTCGTTGAAACAGGAAGAGTGCGTCGCTGTTTCGCGGGAGGATGACGGGGTAGTCCGAGTCCGGTAGCCAGACTTCTTCCAAACGCTTGGCGATACCACAGAGCGCTATTCCGGTGACACCCGCATCGTCGAGAGCACGTTGAGCAGCCTGAACCTGGGGCTGACCGCCGTCGACGATAAGCAGGTTTGGCCTGTACGCAAAGCGGGGCCGCGGGGCTGGGTCGGAAACAATTTCGCCAGCAGCCAGCACGGGATCCGGACCGGTCGGATTTTCCGCCTTCGCTGTGTCTTGAGCGAGGTGCGCCAGTCGTCGGGTCAAGGTTTGATAGATGGACTCGGTGTCATCCGTGGACTCCGCGATACTGAAACGTCGGTACTGATCCTTCCGCGGTAGCCCATCTTCGAAAACGACCATAGAGGCGACAATATTGGTGCCGCTGAGGTGAGAAACGTCGTAACACTCCATCCGGAGAGGAGCGTCGTTCATCCCCAATGCCTCTTGGATGTCAGCGAGGGCTTGGGATCGGGCAACAAAGTCCCCGCTGCGTCTCGTCTTGTACTGCATCAGAGCGTTCTTAGCGTTGAGGGATACCGTTTGCGCCAGAGCGGCTTTGTCTCCGCGCTGAGGGACACGAAGCACAACACGTCCCGCACCTCCCCGCACCTCAGTAAGCCACTGTTCGAGCTCTAGGGCATCGTCAGGCAGCTCGGGTATCAGGATCTCGCGAGGGGGCAGTGTGTCCTCCTCATAGGCGTTCTGAAGAACTGTCTCGATGAGTTCTTTCAACTCGAGATCGAGCTCTTTGTCCACAACCCAGCTGCGCACACCACGAATACGGCCTCCGCGGATAATGAACTGCTGGACCGCAGCAGCGAGTTCGTCGTGCGCTATTCCAAAAATGTCAGCATCGATAGCGTCACCGAGCACGATGGCGCTTTTCGACAGTGCCGTTTCCATCGCATTGAGCTGGTCTCGATAGCGGGCGGCGGATTCGTAGTCCATTTCGGCCGCAGCTGATTTCATCTTTTTGTGCAGTTCACCGGTAAATCTAGTGTCGTTGCCCGCCATGAAAGACGTGAAGTCCAGCGCAATGGATTTATGTTCTTCCTTGCTAACGCGCCCGACACAGGGAGCAGCACACTTGCCAATATCGCCAAGTAGGCAGGGTCGACCGGTTTGTTCGGCACGTTTGTACGTGGTGTCTGTGCAACTGCGCATGGGGAACGCTTTGAGCATAAGATCCACGGTTTCCCGAATCGCCCATACCTTGGTGTACGGCCCAAAATACCGTGCACCTTTGAGGTTTTTATTTCGAGTCACGAGAACTCGAGGGACTTCGTCCTGAAGGGTTATCGCGAGGTACGGGTAGGACTTGTCATCCCTGAATTGAACGTTGAATGGCGGATTGAACTCTTTGATCCACGTGAATTCGAGTTGCAGCGCTTCGAATTCGGTGCCGACCACTGTCCACGTTACTGATGTGGCGGATAACACCATCCGGCGGGTGCGCTCGTGCAAGGTGTGCAGCGGCGCGAAGTAGTTACTTAGTCGCGCCCGAAGGTTCTTAGCCTTGCCGACATACAACACCCGGCCTGCGTCGTCGCGGAAACGGTACACGCCTGGAGCGGTTGGTATCTCACCAGCCCGAGGGCGCCAAGGGACGGTATCTGCCATGGTGGGTCTCCTTCGGCGGCTTAGCCGGCGGCGAGGATCTCCTTCAGGTAGGTGGCGGTGTGGCTCTTCTTGGATCGCGCAATCTTCTCCGGCGTTCCGGTCACGAGAATTTCGCCACCGCCCGCGCCGCCTTCCGGTCCGATGTCGATAATCCAGTCGGCCGATTTGATGACGTCAAGGTTGTGCTCAATGACTACGACCGTGTTGCCTTTGTCAACAAGACCGTTGAGAACCAGAAGCAGCTTGCGGACATCCTCAAAGTGCAACCCGGTGGTTGGCTCGTCAAGAACGTAAATGCTGCGACCCATCGACCGTTTCTGCAGTTCGGTCGCCAGCTTCACTCGCTGCGCCTCACCGCCCGAGAGAGTTGTTGCACTTTGACCCAGACGAACGTATCCGAGGCCAACATCAACCAACGTTTTGAGGAATCGGCTAATGGCGGAGATCGCTTCGAAGAAGTCGGCGGCCTCGCTAATCGGCATGTCGAGCACTTCGGCGATGTTCTTGCCCTTGTAGTGCACCGACAACGTTTCTCGGTTGTAGCGAGCACCTCCACACACCTCGCAGGCGACGTAGACGTCGGGCAAGAAGTTCATCTCGATTTTAATCGTGCCGTCACCAGAACAATTCTCGCATCGGCCTCCTTTGACGTTGAAGCTGAACCGGCCGGGCAAGTAACCGCGGGCTTTCGCCTCTGCTGTTTCGGAGAACAGAGTGCGGATTCGATCGAACACCCCGGTGTATGTTGCCGGGTTTGAGCGAGGTGTGCGTCCGATCGGGTTCTGATCGACGTGCACAACTTTGTCCAGGTTGCCTAGCCCAGTGACACGAGTGTGTTTGGCGGGTATTTGGCGTGCACCATTGAGTTCGTTCGCGAGCACCTTGTAGAGAATGTCGTTGACCAGCGACGACTTGCCCGAACCGCTCACACCTGTGACAGCGGTGAGTGTGCCCAGCGGGAAGCTCACGGTGACGTTTTTGAGGTTGTTCGCCCGTGCACCTTCGACCGTGATCTGTCTTTCCGGATCTACCGGTCGGCGCTTAGCGGGGACAGCAATGGACTTGCGGCCCGAAAGGTAGTCGCCTGTCAGAGATTCGGTGTTGGCCATCAGCGCCTCGTAGGAGCCAGAGTGGACAACCTCACCTCCGTGTTCGCCCGCTCCGGGTCCGATGTCGACGATCCAGTCAGCAGTGCGAATTGTGTCCTCATCGTGTTCAACGACGATCAACGTGTTGCCCAGATTCTTCAGCTTGACAAGAGTTTCGATAAGTCGTCGGTTGTCGCGCTGGTGTAGGCCAATGCTCGGTTCGTCGAGGACGTAGAGCACGCCGGTGAGCCCGGAACCAATTTGGGTTGCAAGCCGGATGCGCTGAGCCTCGCCGCCACTCAATGTAGCGGCGGCGCGCGATAGGTCAAGGTAGCTCAAGCCGACTTCAATGAGGAACTCCAGGCGCAACCGAATTTCGCGGAGTACCTGCGCGGCGATACGTGCTTCACGAGTGGTGAGCTCGATCTTGTTCATGAACTCATGCGAGTTGACGAGGCTTAGCTCACAGATGTCAGAGATGCTGTGGCCGTTGACGGTGACCGCAAGCACTTCGGGCTTCAACCGTTTGCCGTCACAGATTGGACAGTTAATCTCGCGCAGATAGCTGGCGAATCGCTGGCGCTGAACGTCGGTTTCGGCTTCGAGGAACTTGCGCTCGATGTAGGGCATCACACCCTCGAATCCTGTGGAGTACTTCATTTCGCGGCCGAAGCGGTTTTTCCATTTGACGGTTACTTCGAAGTTATTGCCTTTAAGGACGGCTGTCTTGACCTTTTCAGGCAGTTCGCCCCACGGTGTGTCCAGTGAGAAATCCATCTCTTGAGCAAGTCCGCCAAGCAGTTTCTCAAAGTAGCTGAAGACACCTTTACCGGAGTTGGCCCACGGAAGAATAACGCCCTCTGCCAAGCTGACCGACGGGTCGCCGATGAGCAGGTCGCTGTCCACCGACATCCGCGTTCCGAGTCCGGAACATTCGGGGCAGGCGCCGAATGGGGCGTTGAAGGAGAAGGTTCGGGGTTCTATCTCGGTGAGTTGAACCGGATGCCCATTGGGGCACGACAGCTTCTCGGAGAAGTTGCGCCAGGCAGCATCGCCGGTCTCATCGACGTAGTTGACCGAAACGAGACCGTCGGTCAGGCGCAGTGCGGTTTCCAATGAGTCGGTCAATCGCGTCAGAATGTCGTCAGCAGCAACGAGGCGGTCAACCACCACAGAGATGTCGTGTTTGATCTGTTTCTTGAGGGTGGGCGGCTCGCTAAGCGAGATCTGCTTACCGTCCACGATGGCCCGGGAGTAGCCACCTGCGGCTAGCTCCTTGAACAGGTCAACAAACTCGCCCTTTTTCTGAGAGATGACTGGGCTCACGATCTGGTATCGGGTACCGGTCTCCAAAGACATGAGCTGGTCCGCAATTTGTTGCACAGTTTGCCTGGCGATTTCTTCACCACAGATGGCGCAGTGCGGTACCCCAATACGAGCCCACAAGAGGCGCATGTAGTCGTAAATTTCCGTAATCGTCCCCACGGTAGAGCGGGGGTTACGGTTGGTCGACTTCTGATCGATGGACACCGCCGGACTGAGGCCTTCGATGAAATCAACGTCGGGGCGGTCGACCTGACCGAGGAACTGCCTCGCATAAGCGGAAAGCGACTCAACGTATCGGCGCTGGCCTTCCGCGAAGATTGTGTCAAACGCAAGCGATGACTTTCCGGACCCCGACAAACCCGTAAACACTACAAGCGAATCGCGTGGAATGTCGAGGTCGACGTTTTTGAGGTTGTGGACACGGGCGCCTTGAACGCTGAGCTTCGAGGAGCCCTCTACTGAAGAAATCGACACTCTTAATAGTCTACGGAAGCCACTGACATTGCCTGACCGCCTCTGCTCGGAGCGATAATGGACCAATGCGTATTGTGCACGTCTCTAATTTTTTTGGTCCAAGGTCGGGCGGACGTGACTCAACTCTCAACGCCCTTGCCGCCGGCTACCAACACGCGGGACATGAGTTTTTCAGCATCGTCCCCGGGACAACGAACACATGGTCGCACGCGGGCATCGGCACTCGCATCACAATCGCCGTCCCCACACAGGATGGTGGTCGGTTCTCGGAGACTGCCGCGGCAATTCTGCATACGGTAGATCGATTGGCCCCTGACCGACTCGAGGTGGCTGACCGGCTGACGTTCCGTAGTCTTGGCGCCTGGGCAAGCAGAACAAGTACACCGGCCGTGTATCTGATGAACGGCTCCCCCGCGGCGTGGCTGCTTTCTTCCGCGGCGGCGAGAGCCGGAGCCACCCGCGGTCGGCGCGGGGGCAGCTCCACGGACCAGCTGGCGCAATTCGGGCGCGTTATCTCAACAACTCACACCGGTGAAGTGACGCTCCGTGCGGCGCTACCTAGCGTCGCTGACCGAGTGCCACTCGGCGTTGATCTGGAGACCTTTTCTCCCCTGCGGTGGTCGGCC
>DASYMY010000347.1:0-4228 GCA_036008825.1 Glaciihabitans sp. | reverse complement strand
CTGCTTCTTGTCGCCGCCATCCAGCTGACCATTAAGGCCATCAAGGCGCAGCGCGCGGAGCGGGCTGCGCGCTAGGTTCGCCCAGGTCGTAGCGCTGCGCTCGCTGGCCCAGCGTTACAAGCCCAGCCCCGCGAGCTCTTCGTTCATCAGGGTGGCCATGTGCGCGTACCCGTCATCGTTGGGGTGCAAGCCGTCTAGGGCCATAAATTCGTCCTGGCCGGTAATCCAGTAGGACGCTCCCTCGATGTAGTCCGCGTTAATGGCCTCAGCCTCGTCTTTCACCCAGCCGATGATCGTCTCGACCGACTCCGGACGCTCCTCCGTGTACCAAAACGGCTCGACCACAATAAAGCGCGCCTCAGGTAGTGCCGTCTTCAGGCGCTGCAGGTCGTCAGTGATCTGCGCCTTAATGTCGCCCGCCGCGAAGTCGTAACTGAAGTTGTCGTTGAGGCCCATCGTCACAAACACAATGTCGGGGTTTGCGTCGATGATCATGCTGGGCAGGTCGCCGTCGCCGAACTCGGTGCGGTTATTGATGAACCCCAACCCGTTCACGCTGGGGTTGACCTCGTTCCAGTTACGTTGCTCAGACACCACGGTCGACCAGCGATTGGACAAATCGGATGCCCCAGTGCCCAGGGTGTACGAATCCCCGTAGAAAGCCACCGTCTCCCCGGTGCCGGTGGCAGGCTGTGGCGGACGAGGCTGACTGATGATGGCCACACTTACTCCCACAACTAGGATCGCGGCGAGAACAACGGTGATGATGCGGCCACGTTTACTCATACTCACTCTTCGACGCCGAACCTGCAGACGGATTGTGTCATCACTAGGATAATTGTGTTGCGCTCACCTCACGGCGGTGATTAAGCAAGTACTGAGCTAGGGGGCCCAGGGGGATGACTCGGCAGACGAGCGTGCGTCATCGAACTCGCTGCACCCTCGGACTTCTGCTCGGCTTGGGTCTCGCAGCGGTTCCGACCACCGCATGGGCGACCACGGAGCCGAGTTCCGCCACCACGACGGTGCCGACCTCAGCGGCAACCCAGGCTCCACGGCCGTCGAACTCGGCCACTCCTCCGGAAGAGCCGGCAGAGGAGCCGGAGCCGACGATCCCTCCCACTACCGTGCCGACCACGGCGCCCACCACGGCGCCCTCACCGGCACCCACTGCCGCACCCACGACGGAGCCCACGCCCGAACCGGAGCCCGAACCCGCACCGGATCCGGACCCCGAGGCGGTTGAAGCGCCGGTCGCCCCGCCCGTGCAGCCGGTGGCCCCTGCCGTTCCCGCACCAGCAGCACCCCTGACACCCATCGCGACGGTCACTCCCACTCCGGAACCGACGCCAACGGCAACTCCCACCCCGGAACCCTCCGCGACACCCGCGCGCACTCCGACGCCCTCGCCCACACCTGGCTACGGCGAACCCACCTCGTATGACCCGGCGTCCTACGACAGTGAGGCCACCGGAAATCCGCACACCTTGGCTGTTGTTACCCTCATTGGCGCCTCGGCCCTCCTTGTCGCTTTGGCTATCTGGTATCTCGTCACAAAACTTATTCGTCCCAAATTTTGAGACGATAGGCGGATGAGTACAGCCCATCCCGCGCGCGTTACCGGAGGCCGCGACATTCTGGTGCGGGTTCGCCGCGGTGTGCGGCATCCGCGGTTATTGTTGGCGGCGAAAGCGTCTCTGGCAGTGGCGATCGCCTGGATTATCGCCCCGTTTATGCCAGGTGTGGCCAACGACTACCCGTACTACGCTCCCCTCGGTGCGCTGATCAGCATGTACCCCACAGTGATGAGTTCAGTGCGCAGTGGCCTGCAGACTCTCGCCGGGTTGGTTGTGGGCATTCTGCTGGCCGCTGCGGTGATTGTGTTGTGGGAACCCAACGTGGTCGCCATCGCACTCGTGGTTGGCATCGGAATGCTCATCGGTGGCAACAAGTGGATGGGAGCCGGGCGCGAGTACGTTCCAACCGCCGCGCTGTTTGTGCTGATCATCGGTGGTCCGGCCGCCGACTCGTACTCCATCGGATATCTCGTGCAGATGACCGTTGGCGTTGTGGTCGGGCTCGCGGTGAACCTGCTGATTTTCCCGCCGCTCACGGTGGGAGCCGCCACAACCCGTTTAGCGGATTTCCGCTCGCAACTGGCCACCCACTTTGACGACATGGCAGCTGTGCTGCGCGAAAGTTGGCCCCCGCCCGAAGAAGAGTGGGCCACTCGTGGCGAAAAGCTCGCGAGCACCGCCGCCGAAGTCAGGGCGGCAATTCAAGATGCGGATGACTCCCGCAAAGGTAACCCCCGCGCCAAGCTGCACGCGCACGACCTCACCTCCGGCCAGCAAGAGCTGGTTGGCCTCGAAACGGTCACCTTTTATGCGCGGGATATCACCGAGATACTCGCCGACACCGTCTGGGGTGGCCCAATCAAGGTGACGCTTGATTATGAACTCTGCGACCCAATCAGTGACGGGTTTACCGCCATCGCAGAAGTGCTTCGTTTGTCGGGCGGCCCGGCTGAGAAGCGGGATGTCGAGGCATTCACACGAGCAGTCGACGACGCGGATGAGCGGCTAACATCACTGACGGCGGCCGTTCGGCGAGCGGACAAAGACCACCCCCGCGAGGAAGACGCTGCGCTGGATCCTGCCGGCGTGATCGTGATTGACCTCCGGCGCACGCTAGCTACCCTTACCCGGGAACCTTCCGAGGCTGCCAATTCCTGATCAGTAACGGGTCCACTCGCACTACTGCAGCGAGGCTGCACTATTGGGCGCGGGAATTGCCGACCCAGAACCTCGTTTGTCGTAGCCAATAACGCTGAGAGTGCCGTTGGGTTCGAGAACAAGGGCGGCCACCAATGAGAGGTCACCGAACCCGCTGCTGCGCGCGGCCTGCATAACCTGCGACTCCGTGAGTCTGCTCGCCTGCACAGCAGCCGCAATCATCTGCCCGTCAGAAACAAGCAACACCGGCTGCGACGTCACCGCACGGCGGATGAAACCTGATCGTGTGGACAGCCACGCCACCACAAATTGCAGAGCAGTCAGCAACACCAGCGCAGCGGCACCCTCCGTCCAGGAGACATCCGAGCTGAGAAGGATTGTGGCGAGCGTCGATCCCAACGCGACCGTGACCACAAAGTCGAAAGCGTTGAGCTGGCTGAGGGTGCGTTTACCAGAGAATCGCAAGGCCACAACGAGCAATACGTAGGCGGCGGCTCCCACCAGAAGTACGCGGGCTACATCGGACCAGGTATCGAACCACATCGTTGGCACCTCTAATCTTCTTCTCTCGACATTGCAAAGCAGCCTCGCGTAGTTTCAGAATCGAGACAAGTCCGGAAGGGTGGGTGGCCTGTGACTACCTGACCGACTTGACCTGCTCAACCGGTTTGCCGGTCGGTCGAGCGAAGTACGCCCAGGGGAACCACATGGTTCCTATCTGCTGCCATCCTTCCTCTTTGAGTTGACGCCGGGTTGGACCAAACGCGGGCACACGCAGGTGCTCCCATTGCTCGGCCGACAATGCGAGATCGTGGTAGTACGGCCCGAACCCCACCGAGTGCCAGCCCTCCCGCCCGGCCGCAGCGAGTTCTTCCATCTCGTCGAACGCGGTCACCGGGGACAACCGACGAATCTCAGTGGTTGCACCCAACGCTGCCGCCTCCGCCGGTGAACCGAAACGCTGTTGCGCAGCCTGCCGAGACATACCCAGCCGCTCGCCAATACGCCCCCAGCTCACACCCGCCGCGCGAGCAGACTGAACAGAAGAATGCAACAGCCGCAGCATCTCTTCCGTGCCCTGATTAGTCAGCTCAATGAGATCCAAATACGCGGACGGGTCGTGTTCTAACCGTGCAGCGAGGCTCGGATCAACGGAGTCAAGCACCCCGGACAACGCCTCGCGCAGGCGCTCGTCGCGGTCGCCCGCCTGCTCGGTCATTTTGACGACCGCGCGGGCTGGGCAGGCGCGCCAAACATTGTTGCCAGCTGTGGACGAATATTAGAGGTGATCGCATCGAAACTCATGCGTCAACCATACGTTGACACAGGGACAGTGTCAATCAAATCTTGACGGGTGGAGGTATCCGCTATAAATGAGCTGTGAGCTCACGCGTTTCGTGCGGCCCGGTTTGCTCGATGGAGCCCCACCAACAGAACGGCGATAACCGCGCCATAACCTATGCCGCCGGCAACGGCGACTGGCCAATGGTCGT
>DASYMY010000346.1:0-2189 GCA_036008825.1 Glaciihabitans sp. | reverse complement strand
ACGTTCACTTCGACCGCGAAGATCGAGCCTGCCGTGAAGAAGACGTTTCCCGAGACGTTCAGCTGCCCGATGGAATTCCCTGGCGAGACGATGGAGTTCGAGGTCGCGACAAGGCCGCCGATCGTCCCGTTGCCGCCGAGGGTGGCCCCCGACCGGACTGTGACAACCGAGCCGGCAAGCGAGCCGTTCACGAGGAGAGTGCCGGCATTCACGGTCGTCGGGCCGTTGAAAGCCGTCGCGCCGGTCAAGGTCCAGGTGGACGCATCCTCCTTCGTGAGAGCCTGGAAATCGCGGAACTGGCCGGTAGGCCCGAACTGGCCGAGGTCGAAAGTGCCCGTGCCGCTGCCGCCCAGGCTGAAGGTGTTTGTGCCAGTGCTGCCAGTGACGATCCCGGTGATCGACGAGGTCGGGCCGATGATGAACGTGTCGTCACCGGCAGCGAGGTCGACGGCATTCCCACCAGCCACGATTGTTCGCAGGACACCATCGTTCTCCACACGCTCGTTGCCGAATCCGCCGAGTACGGCTTCGCTCTGCTGCGAGGTGACGGTTCCCCCTGCCGAGTTGATGAAGCTTGAGGTCTGCCCGCCACTTGTTGTGAGGGACACGCCGGGAGAGGCGGCACCGGAAGTGGTCACAGTCCCACTGTTCGCGATCCTGTTTCCGGTTCCGTTCCCGACCCTAATTCCGGGGGCCAGACTTCCCGCCGTGCTAATCGACCCGGAGTTTGACACCACATTCGTGTCGCCGCCCACGTCCATACCTAGCCCGGCAAACGACGTGTTGGTGATTGTGCCCGTGTTGGTGACCGTGCTGGTGCCACCGAGCGACAAGATCCCAAACGTTCCGGTTGCGCCTACCGTTCTGACCCTGATTGCGCCCTCATTCGTAATCGTGTTGCCGCCGTCCGCGCCTCGAAGCCCGCTTGAGTTGTCGCCCGATAGCTCGATCGTGCCGGAGTTGAGGGCACGGTTGCCCCCACCAAGAAAATACATACCATCTGCGTTGGTGTTGCTCGTGGTGATGGTGCCCCCTGCGGCATTTGTCAGCGAGTTGCTGCTGCCAGAAGCAAAAAGTCCGGCGCTGCTGAACCCCGACGTGGTGATGATCCCTCCGTTGCTGTTCGTGGCAGAATCTTGTGTGCCAAAGAGCACCATTCCGGGGGAGATGTCGCCCGAGGTCGTAATGGACCCGGTATTGACGAACGTATCGTGCGTTGAGTTCGCGCCATGAGCGATGCCGTAGGTAAAACGTTCGCTCGTGCTGATTGAGCCAGAATTGATCACGGTGTTGTTGCTTCCGAACGCCGTCACCGCGGCTTCGGCGGTGCTTCCGTTTCCGGCCAGGGTGAGACTGCCTGCGTTTGTGACGAGGCTGGACCCAGGAATCTCGATGTTCCTGCTCGGCGTGCTTAAGAGAATCGCTCCTGACAGCACGTCGACGGTGACATTGGAGGTGCCGGGTACGGCCCGGATCTGCTGCGTGAACGGATTCGGCGCACTGCTGTCGCAGCGCACTAAGGCCCCGGCCCCTGGAGCAGTTGCCGTTCCGGGCCCACTGACAAGGACACAACCCGCAAAGGCGGGAGTCGCAAGGATGGACAGGAACGCAGCCGCTGAAGCCGCTCCAAGCGGGTGAGGTCGGCGCCTCGATCCTGCGAGCGGTGTCGAACTCATGCCTGTCCCAAGCTCCGTCGGGTTACCTCCCGCAAGGACGCTCCGGTACTACAGGCCGCTCGGCGGAGTTATTCGGCTCCTCAAGGCTACGCAAACCCTGGGTCTGTCGATTTCCGCTTCCCGGCGCGTCATTTCGGTTCGCGTGACATTCCAGCGTGAGGTGAACCGTGCTGCTTCAACCCTGAACCGCTGTAGCGCGGCGCCGGCTCGCTCGGCGGCGACCGAGTATTCACCGAACGCGAGTGCTGCGGAACACTCTGCGCCGGCCCTCGCCAGCGCGTCGCATGCGGCGATCACCTCCTCGCCTGCCTTGACTACCCCCGGGTCGAGTGCCAGCCGTGCCGATCACGTGCTGCACCCTCACGCCGGTCCCGCGTTCGAGGCTGCCCGGCGTGCCTTTGAGGCCTTATCCGAGGTGGAGCGCGATAGCCTTAGCTTTGTGCGCCAGCCCGGCCGCCCCAATCGGCACGGCGGTGGCGGGCGAGGTACCTTGACCAGGGTCACATAGGTGGT
>DASYMY010000345.1:0-2321 GCA_036008825.1 Glaciihabitans sp. | reverse complement strand
CGCTACTCCTGGCTGATCTTTATGCTCCCGCATTCCATTGTCACGGTGTCAATTGTCACGGCGTATTTCACCCGGATGAGTGGGCACGTGCGGGACTCCGACATGGTGTCACTGCGACGGGATATCTCGTCCAGCCTGCGCACGGTGGGGCTCATTATGGTGTTCGCCACGGTGCTGCTCATTGTCGTGGCCTACCCGTTTGCCGCCGTGTTCTCGGGGCCAAACTTCGATGAAACCCAGGCCATGGGCAACGTGCTGATGGCATTTTTGCTTGGCCTAATTCCGTTCAGCATTTTGTTCATCTTGCAACGCACGTTTTATGCGTTGGAAGACACCCGCACACCGTTCTTTATCCAGGTGGCCCAATCCACCCTCTTTATTGTCGGAGCGCTGATCGCCGCTACCCTGCCGGCTGACCGCATTGCGCTGGGAATCGCTGTAGTTACGTCGCTCGCCGGCACCGCTCAAACCGTTATTGCCGCCGTACTGTTGCGCCGCCGCCTGGGTGGGCTGGATGCTCGCAGGGTCATCCGCCAGTTCGCAATTTTCCTTCTTGCGACTATCCCCGCAGCCGCTGCTGGGATTGGGGTGAGCGCTACCTTGGGTGCCTACTCCGGCGGATTCGGTGTTTCCGGGGTAATCCCGGCGATGACCACCATGGCTGTGGTCGGACTTGTGATGCTTGTTGTTTACCTGGCTGTGCTTGCGTTGCTGCGCACCCCAGAACTGCGGGCATTAGTCGCGCCAATCGCCGCTCGCCTTCGCGGGCACGAATAGACCTCAACCGCCGCCCACCATGGGCGCGGAATACGCGGAGCCTAGGATGGGTTGTACCGCAAAGCGAAGACTCTTAGGGAGATGTTGCACGTGCGTCAAGTCATCATTGTTGGATCCGGTCCTGCCGGTTATACAGCCGCCATCTATGCGGCTCGCGCCAACCTCAAACCTCTTCTGATTGCCAGCTCCGTTGAAGCGGGCGGCGAACTAATGAAGACCACTGAGGTCGAAAACTACCCTGGATTCCCGGAAGGGGTGCAGGGTCCTGATCTGATGATGAAGATGCAGGAGCAGGCGGAGAAGTTTGGCACTGAAGTTGTGCTGGACGACGTCACCGAACTCGACTTGGCTGGCACCGTCAAAAAGGTGACCCTGGGCAACGGTGACGTGCACGAGGCCCTGACCGTCATTTTCGCCACCGGCTCGGCGTACCGCAAACTCGGATTGAGTGACGAAGACCGCCTGAGCGGTATGGGTGTGTCCTGGTGTGCCACCTGCGACGGTTTCTTCTTCCGCCAGAAGACAATTGCTGTTGTTGGTGGGGGAGACTCCGCAATGGAGGAAGCCACCTTCCTCACCCGTTTCGCTGACAAGGTGTACCTCATCCACCGCGGCGACTCGTTCCGCGCCTCCAAAGTTATGCAGGACCGCGCCGCGAACGACCCCAAGATCGAGTTCCTATTCAACAAAACGGTCGCACACATCTATGGCGACAGCCAGGTAACCGGACTGGGACTGCTGGACTCGGTAGATGGCTCAGAAACAACCCTGGATGTCAGCGGCTTGTTCATCGCCATCGGTGCTGACCCGCGCACACACCTCATCCACGGTCAGCTGGAGCTGACCGAGTTCGGCACCATCGCCGTGGACGGCCGCTCGTCGCGAACCAACATTCCCGGAGTGTTCGCCGCCGGCGACGTTATCGACCCCACCTACCGTCAGGCAGTTACCGCTGCCGGCTCAGGAACGGTTGCCGCTCTCGACGCCGAGCACTACCTTGCCGCACTACCCAAAGAGCTTACGGAGGCGGCAGAAGAGCCCGTCGCCGTCACCGCCTAACCCCGTACTACGAAAGAAGGTAACAATGTCCAACGCCAAGGATGTCACCGACGCCTCGTTCGCCGACGACGTGCTCAACTCAAGCGACACCATCATGGTTGATTTCTGGGCAGAATGGTGTGGCCCCTGCCGCGCCGTCTCTCCGATCCTCGACCAGATCGCGTCAGAGCACTCAGACAAGATCAAGATCGTCAAGCTCAACGTTGACGACAACCCGCAGATGGCCATGAAGTACCAGATCACGTCGATCCCGGCGATGAAGGTATTCCGCGGCGGAGAGGTCGTAAAGACCGTTATTGGCGCCAAGCCCAAGCCGGCCCTCGAGGCCGACCTGGCGGAGTTCCTCGCGTAAATCTCACGCAGGAATGGCCGCCCAGACATCGTTCTGGGCGGCCATTCGCGGTTAACCCGCTCTTGCGACCCCATATTCTTGATCGCACGATAACGAAACGGACTCTTATGACCAGCCAGGGCAACAATCTCGA
>DASYMY010000344.1:0-1542 GCA_036008825.1 Glaciihabitans sp. | reverse complement strand
CTTGTCGAAGTCGAAGTAGATCGGGCCAGTGATCGCGGTGGTATCAACCACTGCTACTACTGGGGCAAGGCAAGCCGGATCCGTCGCCAGGATGTTCGGGTTGTACTGGCAAGTTGGCGGCGGTGGCGGCGGTGGGGGCGGCGGCGGCGGCGCGACGCAGTTCGGGCTCGAAGCAGGAATGCTTTCGAGTCCGGCGTACGTGCACATGACCTCCGGACGCGCACCACCAATCAGGAAGCTCAAGCCACCACGAGCGTGAATGTTCAAGTTCGCGCTTGGCTTGGTGTTCGGCATGTAATCCACTACACCGTCGAGACGAAGTGCCACACGGTTCGCGATGCCGAGACGGATACCAGCGAGACCGCTGACACCGAAGTTGTAGGTGTACTGACTGTCAATGCTGCCGATGCCCGTACCACCCTTGAACTTATAGCTGGTGCGAGTTCCACCGGCGCCGAGGATGAACTGGCTCTGACGGCCTCCGATGAAGTTGCCAATCGGGAAGTTGTAATTCAGGCGGGCGGCGAACGCGTGCGCGTTTACCGAGGCTGCCCGACCAACACCGCAGCAAGGCGGCGCGTCGTTGTCCTGCGGCGAATAGTAGCCGTCGCCTTCGATTTCCCAACGGGGATCCGACAGGAAGACGCCGAGACGTCCGCCGTAGCCCAGACCGTCTTTCGGAATGGCCTGCGGTGGGTGGCCGGCGTTGCTGTCGAACCAGCTCCACTGAGCGAAGCCGCCAAGTTCTACGGTTCCGGGAAGCGGCGCAGTGAGATCGTCCCACCACATGTACGGGGCCCACGTCGTGGCAGCAGCGCTCGTTCCACCGAACATCGAGGCGAGGTCAGGCGCGAACTGAAGTCCCGCCTGCGCACCGAAATCGGTGAGACCGCCGTTGGAGGGCAGATAGTTCACGAGGCCGTCAACGCGGAGCGCGACACCGCCGAAGCCAAGATTGAACCCGATCAACCCGTTGGCTCCGAACTGATAGAGACCACGGCCACCGTCAGTTCCTCCACGGTAGTTCTCGAGGACTCCACCGGCTCCGATGTGGATCGACGGCATATTCCCCAATGGGAAGTTGTACATGAGACGCGCGGTGAACGCGCTCGCTTTTACATCTCCGCCGGGAGCGTTCGTCAGCGAATTGAGAAAGCGTATCCCTGCCGGGGACTTCGCCGGCGTGTACCAGCCATCCGCCTCGACATTCCAACTCGGCGCGATGAACGCGCCGACACGGCCACCGTAACCCCAGGAACTCCCGAAGCTGGTGTCAAGGTTCAAATTGCTATCGAAGCGTGTCCACGTACCGAAGCCGCCTACCAACAACGTCCCGGGCGACTGTGCTGCCGCCGATCCGCCGAGGAGCAAGGCCGTCATCGCGCAGACGGTCCAACTTCTTCTCAACATGATTGTTTCCTCTCAAAAGGTGGAGATACTTTCCAGCGGTTACCGCGGTCGCGCGTTTTGTCGTGAGGCAGGATGCATGCCCGGTGAGCGCTTTAGCACTCTCCAGACGAACCGCCTCACAACGGGACAAAC
>DASYMY010000343.1:0-1696 GCA_036008825.1 Glaciihabitans sp. | reverse complement strand
ACGGCGATGGGTACCGACGATGCCAAGCCACGCACTTATCGTTATGGCTATGGAGTGCTCGATGAGAACCAGAATATGACGGTGGATTCGGGCGAAAAGAAGGTGTACTTCGAAATCAGCGACTTTGGGGCGAATTATATTTTCTTCGAGAACCCGCGCTAGTGCTCGGTTACACCTCGATTTGCGAGTGGCGAAGCGGTCTGTCTGGCGTCAGCGACGCGGCAATCGCCTTCGGGCGATCAGCAGAACCCGTAGATTGAGTTGTGATGACCCACAATAACCCGGGGGCTTGATCAGGGTTACAAAGATTGACGGAAGATTTTTTAATTGTTGCCCATTCTGAAATCATGAGAGATGCCTGGAGGGACCCAATGAAGCGGTGGCAATTCGCGTTTGTGTTGTCGGTACTGGCCCTGCTGTCGGGTTGCGGCACAACGATAAAGAGCCAGGTCACGCCTTTTCACGAATGGCCGAATTACGTGCAGGACAAGACCTATGTATTCGAGCGCACCAAGGAGCAAGACAATAACCTCGAGTACCGCAACTACGAGAACCTGGTGCGCGGCGAGTTGAGGCGACTCGGCTTTGAGGAAGCGTCGGATCTGCGCTCGGCACGGCTGAAGGCTTCGCTGGGTTACAGCATCAAGGCGCGCGATGTGCGGGTGTCGTATCCGGTGGTGATGGATCCGTACTGGTATGGGCCTGCCTGGCGAGGGTATTACGGGCCGTTCTACGATCCGTTCTGGTTTGGGCCGCCAATGGTTGAAAGGCGTGAGGAGAACTATCAGTTGTTCACCCGCGAGATGAGGTTCACGCTGTCGCAGATGGCCAATGACAAGAAGGTCTATGACACTACGGTGGTGAGTGAAGGGACTAATGGGTCGCTGGCAACGGTGATGCCGTATATGGTGAGGGCGGCGTTTGAGGATTTTCCGGGACGGAGCGGGGTGCCTCGGGTGGTGGAGTTGAAGATGAAGTGAGGGGTGCAGTGGTGCCCCTGCTGCCCCTGCCTAATTACTAAGCAAGTAAGGTCGGCGCATTACAAGCACTCTACCCCCATCCCAACCTTCCCCCTGCAAGGCGGAAGGAGTTCCCGTAGGGTGCGGAGGACAGAGGCTTTGCCCTACCCTTCCCCGACCTCTTCCAACGCCGCCGCCAGTGCGCGGTCAACCACCGAGTCCGCTGCAACTATGGCCGCACGGTTACCGCGGAAGGATTGCACCAATTCATCGAAGCTGAGGATGTAGGCATCCTGGCCTTGGCGGTCGACGAAGACGAAACGGGTGCGGCGCGGGCTGACCCATGCCAGTCGGCATTTTTCATGGGTGCCGCTGTGGCGCAGGAACTCGATCCAGGTGTCAGGCTCGAGGCCATCGACCAAGTGCATGTATTCATCGACTGGCAGATCGGAGTGCTCCATCGCCCGCTTGTTGAGCCGGCGTTCGCTCGCTTTTTGCGCGACATTGAGGGTGATTTCGAGCTGCTGGCGCGCCGAGAGTTCGACCGCGGTGCGGACGATGGCGGCATGGCGTTCGGCCAGGGTGGAAAAGAACTTGACGCGCTCCGACCCGTCCCACTTCACCACATTGAGCCAGGCATTGATCATCGACAGCAATGACGGCAACTGGCTGAGCAATTCCCTGCGTTCATCCGGGGTGACCTTGGGCTTCACGCTCCAGATCAGGTCGTCCATCGC
>DASYMY010000342.1:0-5506 GCA_036008825.1 Glaciihabitans sp. | reverse complement strand
GGTTGTCGTAGCCGTTGACGACACCGGCAATACCCGTCGGAGGCCCGATGATTGCCGTGTTCAAAATTTCACCCTGCCGTGTGGTCGACGGAGCACCGGTAAGCATCGGCGCGTACCACCCGCGACCGGCAGAGCCAGCAGAGACCCGCAAGGCGGATCCCGAACGCTCAAACGGGGGCACATCCACCGCACGCCCCGGCGCCACTCCCCCACTGCCGTTAGCTTCGGTGGGCGGCGCCGGTGTGCTGGGTGCGGGTGGAACAAAGATCTTGAGCAGCGGCACGCTCGCCAACCGTGACCGCTTGACCGGCACCGTCGCAGCCGGCCCGGAGTCATCCTTGTGGGTGGCTTTTTTGGAGGCGCGGGCGTCTGATGTGCTCATGAAATTGCTTCCCTTTCGCTGCGGCCGGCGAGGCGGTCGAGTGCGCGTGTGGCCATAGACGGCGGGGCCGGACGCAATCCCCGGCCCAACGGCCAGGTCGCTCCGGAGGCGGCCGATTGGAAGGAGTCTTGCCAGTCCAAAAATTCGATTCCCAATCCGGTGGCGCAGGCTTCTTCCAACTGCCGGGATGCCTGGGCGAGCCCGTCGCGGCTCATCGCGGAAATGGTGACGTAGCCAATCCAGTCGAGGCCGTGGTGATGGGATCCGGCCGCCAAGTCCGCTGCACGGCGTTGGGCGGCGGACATGCGGGTGGTGCTGTCATCGGAGACCAGCCGGCCCTTTTCTTGATCCGACACCACCCCGGCGAGGTCGCGGACCACGTCGGCGCGGGCGGCGGCTTTGGCCTGAGAGGCGGGGACTAAATGCATGTGGAAGGACACCGATCGCACAAACGATAGCTCCCGCCCAATCAACAGATCCAGGGCCCACAGGGGGCTTCGCCCGGCTACTGCCAGATGTTCACCGTGAATGGCGGCCGTTCGATGCCACCAGGTCACCAGCGGCGATACCGGACCGCTCTCGTTCACCATCATCGCTGTGGGGTCGGTACCTTCCACGATGTGTGCGGAGAACTCGTCATGCGAGGGCAACCCCACATTCAACGGGTCCACTGTGCGGGTGAGGTCGATAGGGATATGCGGGTTCTGCTGGTGCAGCATCAGAGCTGCGGTTTGCTTGGCGGTGAGCACGTTCACGGTGCCCATCCGCGCTTCTTCCAACCCCCGCACCGTGGCAAGAATCTGCGCCTCCATCAGAGAGCGCCAGGCGTCCCGCCCGCGGCCATACTTTCCCGCGGCATCCACAAATTGTGTGTTCAACGGCCACGACACCACCACATAGTGGCGTTGCACCATCGCATCGGCGCTGGCCCGTCGGATGACTTCGTCATAGGAACGCTTCTGTGCCTCGAACGAGGCCAACTGTTCGGCCGGCCAGGTCGGATCTGCCGGCTCCAGCCGGCGGGAGACCCACAATTGCTGCCGTGCCGAATCCGGCGGCAACACCCGGGTGAGGGTCTGCACGTCGCGGATCAGCGACGAAGGAGCGGCGCGACGGGCAAGGAACTTCCCCCACCCAGCCGCCGCACGCGTCAAAGTTGCCGCAGTTTCCATGCCCCGCAACTGACCCGACACCGAAAACGCCACCGACAGGTACGGGGCCTCCCCCACAGGGGCATGCCAGGCAACGCCCGGCTGGTTAGAGCCGTACTGGAGCCACCCCAACCCGTCTGCCCCGTCAGGGTTGGCGCGCATCTTCACGGCCTCTCGGGCCGCGGCCCGTTTCTCTTGTTTGGTGCCGCGTTCGATTGTGGTTTGCAGCTGGTCCCACGCGCCGATTTCGAAGGGCACGAACTCGTCGGTGCCGAGGCGCTTACGGGAGCGCCAGCGGGAGCGTTTTGTGCGGCGTTGCAGGATCGAACCGCGGTGGGTGCGAGCGGTCACCAGAAGGGTGATTCCCACGCCCGCTGCAGCAACGACCAGAACAATAAGGCCACCGCCGAGGATCATTCCCACCATGCCACCGGCAATGAATACGCTCAACGCGATCACCCGGGGGCGGGAGGCGGTTCCACCGAAGAACGAGCGGTGACCGGACTCTCCCCCCAAATAGCGCACATACGCGGCCTCGTTGGTGTCACTCATGGGTGTTGTCCTTCCCGTAGTGCTCTTCGTGCTCATCGACAGCGGAGCCCGCGATATCGGCTGTCTTTTCTGCTCCCTCTTCGGCCTTGTGATACGCCTGCGTGGCCGCACTCACGGCCACCGAGGCGCCGGCGGCGATCATTGTGGGAACACCCACAACGGCGCCCACACCAGTCGCGGTTTCTGCGGCCCCCGCTGCAGCAGCACCACCGGCGGCAGTGCTGCCACCGGCCGCTGCCATGCCACCTGCTGCGGGTCCGCCGTCTGCTGCAGCTGCCGGAGTGGAGGCCCCCATAACCGGGGGCTTACCGGCCGCGGTGGCGTTAGGCGTGGACGTGCCACCGCTGCTGTTGCTGGCTGACGCACCGGCGCCGGCCATCTCACGACCACCACTGGACTTGTCTGCCGTGGCATGAGAAATAGAGCTACCGGCCACATCCGAACCACCACCGCCTGAGGAACTACCCGAACCGGCCGCGGTGGAACCTGCCGAGACAGAACTTCCGGACGATCCACCGCCACCGGCCGACCCACCCGAGGCGGAACCACCGGAGGAATTACCGGAGGAGGCTGCCGAAACACTGCTGGAGGGATCGTCCGCCAATGAACCGCTTCTGCTGCTGGAGCGATCCGAGCTGGATCCGCTCTCGCTGATCCGCGAATCCGCCTCCTGCATCGACCGAGAGCCAATCGTGGCACTTGGTGCAGATTGGCCACCGCCACCCATCGGCAATACCGGGGCAAACTTCGCCAACAAGAGCGGGGAAAAGCCAGCAATCAGGAGCGCCAATATCGACACCACCAAAGTGACCGTCTTCTCCAGCGTGGGCACGTTAGTGAACACCGACGTGCTTGCCGCGATCATGCTGTAAGAAATGCCCAACAGGAAGAACAACAGCGGGTGAGACGCCAAAATACCCAACCAGAGGTAGGCAATCTTCGACCCAAAGGCACGTTTCTGCGGGTCAACGATCCACACAAACCCGAGCGGGAACAAGACTCCCGAGAAGTAGAGGGTGATCAGTTGGACGATGAGTACCAGCAGCACGATCATCAGACCAATAATCATCAGGATCATCAGCAGCGCACCGATGACGGCGCCGCCGGCGAAACCAAGGGCGTTATTTTCCGAAAGCATCCCGGTGAACGTGGTGACCAGGGTCGCGGTTGAGCCCTCGATCCCCCACGCGATCAGATCGTTCGAGAGCGCCGAGAAGAACTTCACGAGGAAGGCACCCACCGCGGGCCCGAACATGGCCCCGAGGATGAACGCGGGCGCATAGAGCCCCAATGATTCAGCCAGATCACGGCCAGATTGTTGACCCCGCGCCGTGCGCACAATCTGAGGAATGATGATCAGCACGAATACGAAAAGGGACAGCGCGAACGACACTTTGTATGCCTGGATGAACCAGGCGGCCGTGAGGTCCGGCATGATCGCGCCAGTCAGAGCGGGTAGTAGTCCCTCAGCCAGGTTTCGTGCGCCGTCTTGCAACGCGAGGAACATATTGCCCATCGGGTCTGACCAGAAGTTAGCAAAGTCACTCGCCGCGCCAACCGCTTCGCCTACACCCTCAGCGGCCCCGCCGATCGACTCGATAAGATCACCCGGGGTACCTATCAGCCCGTCAATGAAGTCCTGACCGTTCTCAACCGCGCAAGCAGCCCAGCCATCGCACTCGGGCTCTGTATCGGCAACCGCTTCAAACGGAGCCTGCACGGTCAGCAACCACCCGTATACCGAGTACCACCAGCGCCGAGCTTCTCCTGATCAACCACGACACCAGCCGCTACGTGCCAGGCGTCATCTTCCCAAACCATGGCGAAGCCATTGACTGTCGTCTCCGTTGGGCTCAGCGCACCGTCAATGACGTAGCTCGTACCCATCGTGACTTTGATGCGGTCTGGGGTTGAATCTTCCGTTACCCGCCAAACCCCGTTAGTGGAAGAAACATAAAACGGCGTTCCAGCTGCGACTACTCCGGTCGAAGGGTCGTCCCCAACGCCCTCAAAATAGCCCGCAAGGTCTCTATATCCGTCGGGTGCCTCTGAGGCAATAAGACTCTCGCTCACTGCCGTCGCTTCTTCCGTCGTCGGAGACGGATATTGCCACAACCACCGATGCATTGCCGTTGCAACTTCCACTGCACCGAAGGTGGTGTGTGGGGCTTCTTGCTGTGCCGCCAGCACCATGGAGGCGTCTCTGTTGTTGCCTCCGAGGCACCCGGTCGGGGCTGCACCCTCTTCCCCGTCGCCAGCTCCCGACGTACCACCCGCTGTGGGCGTGGGGGTTGGTTGTGTTGTGGGAGCCGCGGCGGGCTCGTCCTCGCGGGTGGTCCCGTAGACCACTCCCCCGACGACCGCGACAGCGACAATGCCGCCGGTGATGACTAGTGGCCACCGGCTGCGGCCGGATGCTGAATGCATGCGCATGATGTGTCTCCCTCAGGGTTGGTGGTTAGCCGGCGAAGGACAGCACGGCGCCCACGACGATTGCTAGGCCGGCCAGGACGGCGAGAGAGATACCCGCCCAGACGGCTTTGCGGCGGCCCTGTGCATGGGCTTGCGGGTTCGGGTTGCTGTCACCCGAGGCGCCGGCCATGCTCACGATTCCAATAATCAGGAAGATGATTGCGGCGAGGATCCCGATTGCCCATACTGCGGCGATTACCTTCTGCCACAGTTCGGTGAATTCCGTGCCGCCGAAGGAGAAGTCGGGCACGATCCCATCGAGCGGGTTTTCGATGGTGGAGGTTTTTACCGCGAAAGCGAGGACTGATTCAGAAATGTAGGTCATGGTGTGCCTTTCAGCGGTCCGTAGAAACAAGAGTTTTGAGGGTGGTAACAACATCGGCGGCGACAGCCACGAACGCGTCTCGCGTCGCGGGGCTGAGCCGGTCCCAGGTGATCTGGCCACGCTCGGCAATGTGCGGGTCATAAGGAATCTCGTGTAGGGAGGTAACGCCGGCCTCGCTCAGGAGCCTTTCGACTTCCGCTTTCACCGCGGCACTCTCCGGCCTGCCGTCGGTGACGCGCACCGCAATGGCGTTATCGGCTAGCTGCTTGGGCTGCCCGCCAGCGGCGCGTAAATCCTCGAGTAGGCGCATTGCGTCGATCACTGAGTCCCCGGCGTTCATCACGGGGATAACGAGAACGTCCGTGACGGAGACTGCTCCGCGGAACGCGGAGGAGGTGATTACGTTGCCGGAATCCATGACGCGGATCCCGTAGAACTCGTCAATGACTCGGCTGACGGCAACAACGTCTTCACCGGTGAGGTTGGGCCGTCGGCCGATAGAGCCGATGACATCGGCGAACGAGGTTTGCGGGGCGGTGTAGCCGTGGAGGCGTCCGGCGGTGGTGATCTGGTCGATGTCTCGCACGAGCTCCCCCAACCCCAGGGTGGGGTTACCTTCCGCGC
>DASYMY010000341.1:0-5164 GCA_036008825.1 Glaciihabitans sp. | reverse complement strand
CCGAGGGCACGGGCGAACGAGAGCACGGCGCCGGAGATCAGGGCGGGCAGCACCAGCGGAATGGTGACGCGGGTGAGCACGGTGGTGGGCGCGGCGCCGAGGGTCGCGGCGACGGCTTCGTAGCGGGTGCCGACGGTGCGGAGGGCTCCCTCAAGGCTCAGCACAAGGAAAGGGAGGGCGACAAAGGTTTGGGCGAGAACAACGGCGGTGGTGGAGAACGCGATCCGAATGCCGAGTACGTCGAGGGTGGAGCCGAGGAGTCCGGTGCGACCGAAGGTGTACAGCAGGGCGATTCCGCCCACAACCGGTGGCAGCACCAGGGGTAGCAGCACGAGGGAGCGAAGGATTTGTTGGCCGGGAAAGCTCGTGCGGGCAAGCGTGAGCGCGAGCGGCACCCCAAGGAGTACGCAGAGCAGTGTGGCCAGAAGAGAGGTGCGCAGACTCAGCGCGAGTGCGGCCAGTGAGGACTCGCTGGTGATGAGGGAGAAAAAATCCGACCACCGCACGCGGCTGATCATGGCGGCCAGCGGCAACAGGATGAGGGCGGCGCCGAGGGCGGCGAGGGCGAGAATCCAGCCGGGCACTCCTCCGTGGGGCAGACCGGCGGCCGGCGTGAGCGGGCGGCGTTGTGTTCGGGTCACTCTACGGCGCTCCAAACCCGGCGTCAGCGAGGGTTCGTTGGCCGCTCTCGCTGAGGACGAAGTTAACAAAGGCGTCCGCCGCTTCCTCATTGGCAGCTTCGGCGAGCGCAGCGATCGGGTACCGGTTGATAACCGTTGCAGCCTCGGGCACGGCAATATTTTCCACACTGTCGCCGGCGCCTGCGGCATCCGTCTCGTAGACAATTCCCGCGTCGGCTTGGCCGGAGCGCACCTTGCCGAGCACATCGGTTACCGATGACTCCTCGCTCACCGGTGACAGGGCCACCCCGGTGGCGCTTTCGAGCGAGGCGGTCGCCGCCCCACACGGAACCTGGGGTGCGCAGACCACGGTCGCAACATCTTCGCCCGCAAGGTCCGCGAATTCGGCAACGCCGGCGGGGTTACCCGCAGGAACAACGATGGTGAGGGTGTTGGAGGCGAATACAGTGGCGGATGCCACCAGGCTCGTGGCATCCGCTGTGTTCATGGTGTGTTCGTCAGCGGCAGCGAAGACGTCGGCCGGCGCTCCCTGACTCAGCTGGGTGAGCAGGTCGGAGGAGCCCGCGAAGTTCAGCAGCACCTCGGTGTGTGGGTTGGCTGCTTCGAAGTTGGCGGCAATCTCGGTGAACGGGGCGGCGAGTGATGCTGCGGCGAAGACCGTGATCGACTCGTCGGCGGCGGTGCCGGTAGCGGATCCGCAACCTGCCAGAGCCGTCAAAAGGGCAGCAGTGCTGAAGGCGCGAGCCGCTCGCGAGCGTGCGAACGTACTCACTCTTTGCCTCGTGGGGTTTCCACCATCACTGTGGTGGCTTTGACAACCGCGATGGCGACGGAGCCGAGTTCGAGGCCCAGCTCGCGGACGGCTTCACTGCTCATCAGGGAGACCACCCGGTGGGGTCCGCACTGGAGTTCAACCTGCGCCATCACGGTGTCCATCACAATGTCAGTGACGATGCCAACAAAGCGGTTACGGGCGGAACGGCCCACCTCGGACGGGTCAACCGGCAAGACCGAGTTCTTCTTCGCCAAACGCGCGAGGGCAAGTCCGTCGATGACCGTGCGGCCCGTCTCGTCGTGGGCGGCGTCGAGAATGCCGTTGTCGATCCAACGTCGAACGGTGTCGTCGCTGACCCCGAGATACACCGCAGCATCCTTGATCCGTATTTGCGCCATAAGTTTGAGTCTAGAGCCGTGTTTGCGGAAGCCGCTGGGCGGGTAACGTAAAAGAATGAACTATCGCAAGTGGTCCCTCGTTGTGCTCGTTGTGGGGATCCTCCTCTGGATTGGTGGAGCGGCCCTGGTGCTGTTCACCGACGCGATGGCGCTACAAGTGCTCGGTGTTGTGCTGTTCGCCGCCGGCCCGCTCTGCGCGATGATTGCCGGCCGGATGGTGCGCAAGCGTACGGCGAAGATCCGAGAGGTGCTCGATCACAACGACGCGTCGCAGAACGAAGCACCGCAGAGTTAGTCCACGCAACCTGTCAGACAAGCAGGGCTAGCGTAGAGAGCATGTCGCCAAAGTCTCATCTTTCTCCGTTTGCTTCCCTCGACAGCTTCGTAGCCCTGCCCCGGGTGGAGAGCCTCGCGCTCACCCCGGACGGCTCCCGCGTGATTCTCACCGTCGCAACCCTGAACGCAGACAAGTCTGGCTACGAACGGGCCCTCTGGTCTGTGCCCGCCCAGGGAGCGGGAACCCCTACCCGGCTGACCCGCTCAGCGAAGGGGGAATCCGGTGTCGCCTTCACCGGATCCGGCGACATTCTTTTTGTGTCTGCGCGCCCCGACGCGTCAGACACCACACCCACCGAAGCCGCCCAACTGTGGATGCTGCCCGCCACCGGCGGTGACGCGCGCGCCCTGACTCGCCTGCCTGGTGGGGTCTCCGGGGTTGCGGCGAGCGCCCGCGACTGCGATCAGGTGGTGATTTCGGCCGGCCTTTTGCCGAACTCTGCCAGCGTGGAAGCGGACGGCGTCATGCGTTCCCGCCGCAAAACGGGTGCGGTCTCGGCGATTCTGCACGAGAGCTACCCCATCCGCTTTTGGGATCACGACCTCGGTCCGGACGAGCCTCACCTGCTGCACCTCGACCTGGACCAGCTGAGGGACACCGTCGCGCTCCCCGCGCCCGCCTTTGACGCCGAGGACACCACTGACGCGACCGGCGACGACTCGTCGAGCACGCCGAGCGAAGGCGTCGCCTACCCGGCAGAGCTTCCCCGCCCCACCGACCTCACACCCAATCCCGGACGCACCGCCGACACCGCAGGCCAGGCGCTCACCCCCGACGGCCGCACCCTCTACGTTGCGCTGCGGGAGCCTGGCCAGCGCTCCGGCCGGATGGTTCTCACCGCCATCGACATCGCAACCGGCGCCCACACAACCCTGATGCGCGAACACGATGTGGACTTCACCAGCCCCGTCCTCAGCCGCGACGGCAAACAGCTCGCCTACGTGCGCACCCCCATCAGCACACCGGCCGGCCCCCACCAGCAAGAAATCTGGGTCATCAATCTCGACGCGGGAACCCGCCGCCGCATAGCCACCGAGTGGGACCGCTGGCCGAGCAGCATCCGCTTCGATCACACCGGCACAGCCCTCATCGTCACCGCAGACAACGATGGACGCGGCCCCCTCTTCCGCCTGCCCCTCGACGGCGGTGCGGTCGAACAGATCACCCACGACGATTTCAGCTATGCGGATGTCTCTGTCGACGAGCACAGCGGAGACCTTTTTGCCCTGCGCTCCTCGTGGAGGACTCCGGCCCATCCGGTGCGGATCAGCGCAGAAGGAGTTGTCACCGAGCTGGCCACCCCCGCGCCACTGCCGGCAGCGCCTGGCAGCATCACCGAGGTAGAGACCACCGCAGAGGATGGCGCCCGCGTTCGCGCCTGGCTGCTGCTTCCTGATGGCGCGTCAGCGGAGGAGCCCGCCCCGCTGCTGCTGTGGATTCACGGTGGCCCGTTGAACAGCTGGAACGCCTGGAGCTGGCGCTGGACACCGCTGACAGCAGTCGCTCGCGGCTACGCGGTTCTGCTGCCCGACCCCGCTCTGTCCACCGGGTACGGGCTGGACTTTGTTGCCCGCGGCTGGAACTCCTGGGGCGACAAGCCCTACACCGACCTACTCGCCATTACGGATGCCACCGAGGCTCGCCCAGACATCCGCTCGGAAGGCACTGCTGCAATGGGTGGCTCCTTCGGCGGGTACATGGCGAACTGGATCGCCGGCCACACCGACCGCTTCAGCGCCATCGTCACTCACGCGAGCCTCTGGGCGCTCGACCAGTTCAACGGCACAACGGATAACTCGGAGTACTGGCAGAGCATCTTCACCCCGCAGGCCATGGTCGACAACTCCCCGCATTTGAGTGTTGCGAACATTTCGACCCCGATGCTTGTGGTGCACGGCGACCGTGACTACCGGGTGCCGATTGGGGAGGGACTGCGCCTGTGGTCGGAGCTGGCCGAACACCATGCGGGGCCCGACGGTTCCACTGTGCATAAGTTCTTGTATTTCCCTGACGAGAACCACTGGATTCTGAAACCGCAGAATTCTGTTGTTTGGTACGAAACTGTGTTCGCCTTCCTCGACCAGCACGTGCACGGCAGCAACTGGAATCGCCCTACTCTGCTCGGCTAATCGGGGTGCGGGCGGCACACCGCCCGCACCCCGCGAGCGGCAGCGACACGCGGACAACAATGCTGAGAAATGTTTTTTTGCGCCCCAATTTCGGGGCAGCCTGTGTATAGATCTGTCGAGAACCCGCCGATTTCCGCCCATTCTCAGGCGACAGTTTTGTCCACAGGCTGTGGAGAATCACACCGGCGTAACTACTACCCGTTGTGGGTACATAAATTGTCGGACCCTATATGTAGTATTGAACTCTCAGCACAACCGGACACACGGTGCCGGGAATGATGAACACAACTTAGACAAAAAGTCCAGCACGAATTTGACCCAGCCGGACGTGATTTCTTCAGCAGAAGACGCGTCCCCGCCGCCAACTTACGTACTGAAAACCCCGAAGGGATACCGCGCCATGGCGATTACGGTCTACAGCAAGCCATCCTGCGTTCAGTGCACCGCTACCTACCGCGCACTCGACAAGAAGGGCATCGAATACGAAATTTTCGACGTCTCTGTTGACGAGAAAGCGCTCGAAGCAGTCAAGTCCCTCGGCTACATGCAGGCACCCGTCGTTATCACCGACGATGACCACTGGAGCGGCTTCCGCCCCGACAAGATCGCTCTGCTCGCCAGCTAAGAGACATCCGCAGCAAGCAAGCTCCATCACCGATTTCAGGAGAGCGAGTGAGCAATGACTGAACTCGTGTACTTCTCGAGTGCGTCGGGTAACACCCACCGTTTTATTGAAAAACTGGGTCGTCCGGCATCCCGCATCCCCCTTCACGGGCACAAAGACGGCGTCAAACAAGACACCCTGCACGCCGTTGCCCCCTACGTGCTCGTCCTCCCCACCTATGGTGGCGGCCTCAACAGTGATGCCGTTCCCAAACAGGTCA
>DASYMY010000340.1:0-1752 GCA_036008825.1 Glaciihabitans sp. | reverse complement strand
GTGGTGGGTATCGAGCTGGCGAGGCGGCTGGCCCGCGAATGGTTGGGCTACGCGTTCGACCCGTCCTCGGCATCGGCTGAGAAAGTTGCGGCGATTGGCACCTACGAATCGACCCCGACTTCCAGTTGAACCACGCGGCAGAGTCGCAGCCCGAGCACGATCTCCGACGTTACGTCTCGGCAACGCTCTTGCTGACCGCAGCAAGGTATCTGCCGCCACTGTTCCGGTCTCCTAACAAAGAGCGGTGGAACACACCGACCAAGAACGGGAGGCACCGGTATGAACCGACGACTATGTGCCACGTGGGTAGTGGCGAGTACGGCCCTAGCAGTGGCCTTGACGGGATTCGGCACAACCGCGATGGCCGGGTCCAACACACCAGCGTTAGCGGCGGGAAGCCAGCAGTTGGCGGTCGGCAAGACAGCCACCTTCAAATACCTGACGGTCAGCGTTCTGACGACGGACCGCAGATCCGACTCGTACTTCTTCGGCGCCAAGATTAACGTCTGCGTGACCGGCCTGCCGAAGGGAACCACCAGCATGCGGTTGAGCTGGGATCCATGGCGCATCAACGGCAAGATCCGGCCCGGAGGCTTCGAAGTGGGGGAGGACCCCTGGTCTGGCCGCAACGCCCCGACCGAGGGTCAGTTCCGAATCGGCCAGTGCCTCAAGGGTTGGTTGCCATTCGCGGTCGGTGGGACGACCACCGTCACGAAGATCGGCTACCACAACTCTCTCGGAAACAAGGTCAACTGGACGGTGTCCGACTCGAAGTCACCGCAGCGGGCACTCGGCACCACGGCTACATTCAAAAACCTCACCGTCACCGTCACCGACACCCGGCAGTCCGCCCGCGGCTTCCGCGCGTACGTGAAGACCTGCGTGAGAAAGCTGCCTGCCGGGTCGACCGGTGGCAAGACGAAGCTGACCTGGGAACCGTGGTATGCCAACGCCGGCAGCCATTTCTGGTTCGTCCCTCACGTTGACGATCCGTCGCATACCTGGTCAGGTCTCTATCCCCGGAGCGGCAGGTACAAGGTCGGCCAATGTGCGCAGGGTTGGATGCCTTTCGAGGGCGTTCATCCCACACTGAAGGTTGACCGAGTGACCTATATTGACTCGCTGGGAAACAAGGCCTTCTGGACAGCCGCGAACTAGCCAACTGCAGATGAGGCGAGTGGTATCGCCTCGATTTCATATCTGCGCGAATATTTAGTACGCTTAGTGTCGTTGCCGGAGGGGACAAACCCCCGAGTGTTCTCTCCGGCACCATCCCAAGAAGCCCCGTGTCCCCCCGCTCGGGGCTTTTTGCTTGCCCGGGCCGTCTCGCAGCTACTCGGTCAGGAATTACCCTTTAGCATCACAATTAGGTGGATAATTTACCCACGGCTCGTTGATTATCGGTAACAGGGCGGTCCCGAATCCGATTTGTCATTGGCACTAACGTTTAGTACGCTTACTGTCGTTGCCGGAGGGGACAACCCCCCGAGTGTTCTCTCCGGCAACCATCCAAGAAGCCCCGGTGTCCCCCCGCTCGGGGCTTTTTGGTTTTGCACATATACCGCCACGCCCAGGCGCCAGCTGCGGTGGCCTTCGATATCGCCGCTAGCGCTGGCGGCGCAGGAGTTCCTGAAGGGTGGCGGGCCGCAGGTTGTGCGCCGCGACGTCGTCGAGCGGAATCCATTGCGGCAGGTAACGGTTCCCGGGTGAATCTTTTAGCTGCTCTGGGCCGCCCAGGGAGAGCGGTCCATA
>DASYMY010000339.1:0-11759 GCA_036008825.1 Glaciihabitans sp. | reverse complement strand
GCATTTCCGCGACCATCCCGACCTGTTGGAGCGGGTGGAGGAGTGTCAGTCCCCCGTGTTCATTTTTGTGGAGATCGACACTGACTCGATCGTGCACCTCCACGCCACGGCACCTCGTGAGGCTCCCACCACCCGAGGATTTGCATCCATTCTGGTCCAGGGCCTCGCCGGCTTGACGGTTGAGGAGGTGCTCGCGGTTCCCGATGATTACCCGTCGGATCTCGGTTTGACCGAAGCGGTCAGCCCCTTACGTATCCGCGGAATGACGGCGCTGCTTGGTCGCACCAAACGACAAATTCGCGAGAAAACGTCGAGCTGATGCTGACGTCTCTGGTGCCTGCCGATGCGACCAGCCTCGATCTGGAACAAGAGGCCGACCGTGATCTGGTTGCGGAACTTTACCGGCCTCCCCGCCCGGATTGGGTTCGCCTAAACCTTATCGGCAGTATCAGTGGTAGCGCGGCAGGAACGGACGGAACCAGCGAGACGCTCACCAATCCGACGGACCGCCTCATCCTTCGATCAATACGAAATTTGGCGGATGTGGTGGTTGTGGGCGCCGCGAGCGTGCGCGCGGAGGGGTACTTTGTTCCGCGTTTTGCCGCTCTCGCCGTTGTCACCGGATCGGGTGACCTTTCTGGGCACCGCATCACCACGGAAACCTCGTCGGGATCCCGTGGCCCATTGCTCGTCGTCACCTGCGCTGGGTCGGTAGACACTGTACGACGAACCCTCGGTGATACTCCCGCGACCATTCTCGTAGTGACAGATGTTGCCCAACGTCTCGCCGCTTCCGACATTCTGGCGGCACTGCGAGCAGCGGGATATCGATCGGTCGTCTGTGAGGGCGGACCGACGCTCGCTGCACAGTTTGTCGATAGTGGTCTTGTTGATGAGATTTGCCTCACCACAACACCCATGGTCAACGGAGGTGCGCTGCCCCTGTTTGGTGGGAGTTCATTTACCGAGCGTCGTCTCAGCTTGACTCAGCTTCTGGCCGACGAACAGGACTGTCTGTACGCTCGGTGGGCGGTGACAGAGCCCTAAGCCACTGCGCAATTCGCGCCGTCCACCGATCCGGGTCGTAGTTCCACAACCGGGTGTGTGTGGCGAGGGTGAACTCGTCGTACTCCACGATGTCGGGGCGCCTCAGAGCCAGCTCCCGTGATGCTGTGGCCGGAACGAATGTGTCATCCGCACTGTGCAATATCAAAATGGGAATTGTGAGTTCGGCCGCCCTGCGCACAAAATCGAGTCGTTGCAGATCGATAGGGGCGCTTTGGCCCGTTATCCGCCCACCCCACGACGCGCTAATGAGCCGAAACACTCCGTGCCGGAATGGATTCGCCAGCCCGAAGGATCGCCCCTGGTGGCGGAGAGCGGTCACCCAGTCAACAACCGGAGATTCGAGCACCATTCCGCGAATGAGGTGGGCATGCGCGGAACGGGTTGCGGTCTGCAGCACCGTTGCCCCTCCCATTGACCAGCCCAGAAGCACAACGTCTGTGGCACCGTGCGTGTGGGCGTAGCGCACAGCGGCGTCGACGTCTTCCCACTCGGTGTCACCCAGGGCATAGAGCCCATCGAGGCTCGCTGGTGCCTCACCGTCGTTTCGATACGACACCAGCAAGTTGGTATAACCGGCATCGCGAAACACTTCGACCGCGCGGAGGCTCTCCGCTCGCTGCACACCGCGACCGTGCACACCAATTACCCAGCTCGTGGTGGGCTGCTTTGCCTCAATCAACCACGCCGGCGCCGCACCGAGAGGGGTATCGATGGTGACGTCGGTGAATGGCAGAGGAAGGTCAGCTGGCGAGAGATACACCCAACTGCCGAATCGTCCCCGCGTCGCCGTTGCGAGGTCGCCGAAGTCGATTTTTACAATGGAACGAGTCACCGTGGTTGCTGTGGAGGAGATCACCTCCCCCACCCGTGCATGACCGTCTCCGCCGTGGAACCAGAGACTGTACTGACCGGCCAGGCGGGTATCGAGAGTGGAGGAGAGCGTTACCGTAGTGGCGGTGGAGGAGAAGATCGTGAGATCTTCTGTCCTTCGTGACGGTGGGGTAATAACTTTCCGGGCGACGGCTGCGACCACACTCGCGATTGCGATGGAGCCAATCATGGCAACCGCCCCGAGGGCGATGGCCGCTATCGCCGTAATTGATCCGGGCCCAACGGTGCGGCGACGCGAACCGGTCACGGCAGCTACCCCCCGTTTTGGGCTCATGCCCAAGCGGCGAGCCTCTCTAGAGAAAATACCAAAAAAGCCTAGCCTTCACTCGTGCCTGACACTGATGATGGACCGCTGGCCCCGCCTGAGTTCCAGGCGGCACTAGAGTCCGTTCGTGGCGCCCAGCTCCGCCCAGAGCTTACCCTCGGCGAGATGCCAGCCCCTGGCCACCTGGCTCCGTTTTCTGTGGCGCTGGCCGCAGACGTCACCCCAACAAACCACGGCATCGATTCCATTCTGGGCACCGGCCGTTTTGTTTTGTTATACGACCCGTCGGAGCCCGAGGCGTGGGGCGGCTCTTTCCGGGTTGTCTGTTTTGCGCAGGCCCCCCTCGAAACTGACATCGGTGTCGACCCGTTCCTGGCTGACGTGGCCTGGTCGTGGTTAATTGATGCCCTTGATATCCGCGGTGCGAAGTACAGTGCCGCGTCTGGAACCGCCACCAAAATCTTGTCGAGCGGATTCGGCGAATTAGCCGATCAGGGCGACGGTGCCCAGATCGAATTACGTGCATCATGGACCCCGGACGGCGAAGAAATCGGCTCGCATGTGGAAGGCTGGGGGGAACTGTTGTGCATGTTGGCCGGTTTACCGCCCGCCGTCGAAGGAGTAAGTCTGTTGTCTTCTCGCCGAGCTTCCCGTGAGTAGTCCCGAAATCGCATCCACGTCACCGGCTGAACAAGCCCCTCACGTGCCGGTGACCGTCATTGATACCCGTGAGGAATACCTCAACGCTGTCGCAGAGATCGCGGCCGGGCATGGCCCCATCGCCATCGACGCTGAGCGCGCCTCCGGTTTCCGATACTCCCAACGCGCTTACCTCATCCAGATTTTCCGCCGCGGAGCCGGCACCTTCCTTTTTGATCCACCCGCCATTGGCTCATTCAGCGAGCTAAATGAGGCCATCGCCGACGAAGAGTGGATCCTCCACGCCGCCAGCCAAGACCTCACCTGCCTGCGCGAAGTTGGCCTAGAGCCATCCCGATTATTCGACACGGAGCTTGGCGCCCGCCTTGTTGGGCTGCCCCGCGTTGGCCTTGGAACCGTCGTTGAAGAACTCCTCGGTATTCATCTGGCAAAAGAGCACTCCGCCGCCGATTGGTCCACCCGGCCCCTCCCCCAAACCTGGCTTGTGTACGCCGCTCTCGATGTTGAACTTCTCGTTGACGTTCGAGAAATAATGGGGCGGATGATTGACGAAGCGGGTAAAACAGACCTCGTCGCACAAGAATTTGCTGCCGTTTTGACTCGGGATCTCACCCCCGTGCGCGAGCAGCCCTGGCGACGCCTCAGCGGCCTCCACACGGTGCGCGGCCCACGCAATCTCGCTGTCGCCCGCGAGCTCTGGCAGGCGCGAGATGCTTTCGCTCGCGAGATTGACACGGCGCCAGGCCGGTTGGTTCCTGATTCAGCACTGGTCGCCGCAGCGAAAATGCTTCCCGCGACAAAACGAGACCTCATCGGGATGAAGGATTTCACCGGCCGAGCCAGCCGTTCGCAGGTAGACCGCTGGTGGGATGCGATCCAAGCAGGGCTTGTCACCGAAGACCTTCCTGTGCCTCGTCCACCCGGAGATACGATTCCGCCGCCCCGCGTGTGGTCCGACAAGAACCCTGACGCCGACAAACGGCTCAAGGCAGCACGTGCGGCGGTAACCGAGCTATCCACTGAGCTGGTTATCCCCGTTGAAAACCTGCTCACCCCCGAGTTGCTGCGTCGTCTGGCCTGGAATCCTCCTGCGGAGTTCACCGTACAAACGGTCCGCGACACCCTAGCCTCCTACGGCGCACGGCCCTGGCAGATTGACGCAACCGCACAGGTAATTCATCAAGCCTTTGTGGAAGTCTTACAAACGCCGGAACCGGCTATCGAGGCTACTTCGTAGGAACAATCAACGAAGTCCTCCCCCGCCGCGCGCCACTCTAGGATCGTCAGAACCTAAGTGTTGGAGGCAGAGTGGCCGAGAAAACTGAAGTTGTGTTCGTCGACGGGGTCCGTACCCCGTTTGGACGTGCCGGCGACAAAGGAATGTTCGCGCAGACCAGGGCGGATGACCTGGTGGTAAAAGCGATCATTGGGTTGCTCGAGCGCAACCCGTCGCTTCCCAAAGACCGCATTGATGATGTCGCCATTGCGGCGACGACCCAGCAAGGCGATCAGGGACTAACTCTGGGCCGCTCCGCCGCCCTGCTGGCCGGCCTCCCCCAGTCCGTTCCGGGATACGCGATCGACCGAATGTGTGCCGGCGCGATGACATCCGTGACCACCATCGCAGGCGGTATCGCCTTCGGCGCCTACGACATAGGGATTGCCGGCGGTGTCGAACACATGGGACGCCATCCCATGGGCACCGGTGTTGACCCCAACCCCCGCTTCCTGTCGGAGAAACTCGTTAGCGGCGAAGCGCTCAACATGGGCAACACCGCCGAACGCATCCACGACCGTTTTCCCTCACTGACGAAGGAACGTGCCGACCGGTTCGCCTACCGCAGCCAACAAAAGGTTGCGGCAGCGTACGAGGCGGGCAAAATTCAGCCGGACCTTATCCCTGTGGCAACTCGCAGCGCAAACGGATGGGGCTTGGCCACCCGTGACGAGGCCATGAGACCAGAGACCACCATGGAGGGCCTGGCCGGACTGCGCACCCCGTTTCGTCCCCATGGCCGGGTGACAGCAGGAAACTCGTCCGGGCTCAATGATGGAGCCACAGCGAGCATCATCGCCAGCGCTGAAGCAGCAGCTCAGCTGTCGCTACCGGTAAAGATGCGTATGGTCAGCTTCGCTTTCGCCGGCGTAGAACCCGAAATTATGGGCATCGGCCCTGTTCCGTCGACCGAAAAGGCGCTTCGCAAAGCTGGCCTGACCATCAACGATATTGGCCTCTTCGAACTGAACGAGGCCTTCGCCGTCCAGGTTCTGTCTCTGCTCGACCACTTCGGAATCGACGACGACGACCCCCGCGTCAACCCCTGGGGCGGCGCGATTGCCATCGGCCACCCGTTGGCCTCGTCTGGCGTCCGGCTCATGATTCAGCTGGCCCGCCAATTTTCCGAGCACCCTGAGGTTCGGTACGGACTTACAGCCATGTGTATAGGCCTCGGCCAAGGCGGTTCGGTGATCTGGGAAAACCCGAACTACAACCCCAAGTTCAAGGTGAAGAAGTGATGACACAAACATTTGAGGCGCTGACCGCCCTATCGGATGACGAAGTCATCACCCACTCCTACGTCTCCGATGTTGTGCTGCCGAGTGGCGCGACGTTGGCCCTGCTAACGCTGGACAATGGTCGAGATCACACCCGTCCCTCGACGCTTGGTCCCGCGACCCTGCTCGAATTCGGGACAACCCTTGACCGGCTGAAGGCTCGCGCGGCAAATAACGAGATTGCCGCAGTTGCTGTGACCGGTAAACCATTCATTCTCGCCGCGGGCGCCGACCTATCCAAAGTCGGCGAGATCCCAAGCCGGGATGTAGCCAAACAAATGGCACAGCTCGGCCATGAAGTGCTGGGCAAGCTCAGCACCTTGGGAGTGCCGTCGTTTGTCTTCATTAACGGACTAGCGCTCGGCGGCGGAGTTGAAATCGCGCTGAACGCCGACTATCGCACCATTGACTCATCAATCGCGGCGCTGGCCCTGCCCGAAGTGTTCCTCGGAATCATCCCCGGCTGGGGCGGCTCCTGGCTGCTGCCAAACCTAATCGGCATTGAGAACGCTCTGACGGTCATCGTCGAGAACCCGCTCAAGAACAATCGCACTCTGCGTGGCCCCCAAGCCTTCGAGCTCGGCATCGCCGACGCCATGTTCGGTCCAGCAACCTTTTTGGAGCAATCTCTGGTTTGGGCAGACGGCGTTATCACTGGTGCCATCCAGGTTAAACGACCCAACGCGCCCGGTCGGATCGAGCGAGCCGTCAAGTGGGATGCTGCGATCGGGATCGCACGCCGAATGTTGGAAAGCCGAATCGGAACGGTTCCGCGCTCGCCCTACGTAGCACTCGACCTTCTCGCAGCAGCCAAGAACACCGACAAGAAGACCGGGTTTGCGGCCGAAGACGATGCACTGGCCGATCTCATTGCTGGCGACCAGTTCCGGGCAAGCATCTACGCGTTCAACCTGGTACAGAAACGAGCGAAACGGCCCGCCGGCGCGCCAGCAAAAGAGCTGGCACGACCGGTAACCCAGGTGGGAGTTATTGGTGCGGGATTGATGGCCCGCCAATTCGCCCTACTATTCGTGCGTCGGCTTCAAGTTCCCGTCATCATCACCGACCTGGACCAGGGGCGTGTAGACGCCGGAGTCGCCGCGATCCGCGCTGATATCGACGTGCTCCTCGAGAAAGGTCGCATTTCTCGCGATGAGGCCAACCGGCTAGGTGCACTCGTTACTGGTACAACAAACAAAGACGATTTCGCCGCCTGCGACTGGGTTATCGAAGCCATTTTTGAGGAGCTGGAAGCGAAGCAATCCGTTTTCGCCGACATCGAAGCCATCGTCTCACCCGAAACCATCCTCGCCACCAACACGTCGTCCCTCTCGGTCGAGGCCATCGGGGCCAGATTGCAGCACCCGGAACGACTCGTCGGATTCCACTTCTTCAATCCCGTTGCGATCATGCCGTTGATCGAGGTGGTTCGCACTCCCCGCACCGACGATCCCGCCCTAGCGACAGCGATGGTGGTAGCCGCAAAGCTCAAAAAGAACGCGGTCATCACCAAGGACACCCCCGGTTTTGTAGTGAACCGAATTCTCGCGAAGCTTCTCGGAGAAGCAATGCACGCCGTCGACACCGGAACTCCGTTCTCCGTTGTCGACAAATCCGTAGCCCCGTTCGGATTGCCGATGGCACCATTCGAACTGCTTGAACTGGTCGGTCTGACCGTTGGCGCGCACGTCCTTGACACTCACCACGCTGCCTTCAGCGATCGGTTTTTCGCCAGCGAGAACCTGCATATGTTGGCGGAGCACGGTCGAATCTTTGAACGCGACGCAAAGGGCAAGGTCAAGGGTTACGACAAAAAGGCTGTCGCCCTGGTCAAAGGTGGAACTGCTCCCATGACAAGCGACGTGTTGCTGCGTCGTATCGAAGACGGACTAGCAGATGAAATCAGGCGGATGCTAGATGACGAGGTTGTTGCCGCGCCCGAGGACATCGACCTCTGCATGATCCTCGGTGCTGGCTGGCCCTTCCAGATGGGCGGTATTACGCCCTACCTAGACCGTGTTGGCGCCTCTGAGCGGGTCTTCGGACGTACGTTCCACTCGCCACGCATCGTGGGTATTGAATAGCCTCAGCAGAGTGACTGGTGGTGGCGCAGCGTCGTTAGGGGGTTGCGCCACCACCGGGCCGGGACGAGTCGGCCCGCTCCTGCTGGTCGCGTTGCGAGGAAGCCCGCTGGGATAGGTATCGTCTGCGGTAGTCCCTTTTGAGGGCAACCCACCGCTGCGCTGATACGCTTCGATCCGTTTTGCTGGACTTGTTTCCCGCCACTACCTCGTCCCTCTCGGCCGCGCCCTACTCGTCCACAGAGTTTGTGGGAACCACGCAGCACCTGCGAGAAACCAAAGGTTTCGCTCGCAGACCTAACGCTACGGACGGAAAAACCCGAGCACAGGGGTCTTTAGGCCCCTATTCGGTAGAACTGCCGCCGTCGGATGCCACAATGCGACTGGCGTCTTCCTCGGGCAGCGGCCGGGCGACGGGAATCTTACTTCCAAGTACTTGTGCGACCAGATCACGAGCAATCTTTTGCGGCGTCAGTCCGGCACTTTCAAATATTTGCTCGCGAGTGGCGTGATCAAGGAACTCGTCGGGGATGCCCAGTTCGGTGACGGCGGTGTCAACTCCGGCATCACGCAGATCCTGACGGATCCGTGTACCAATCCCGCCGACACGGACACCGTCTTCGATTGAGACCACAATGCGGTGGTCGCGCGCGAAGTCGACAACGCTTGCCGGAACAGGAACAACCCAGCGCGGGTCAATAACAGTGGCGCCGATGCCCTGATCGGCAAGCCGATCTGCGACCTGGAGCCCCAGAGTGGCCATGGGGCCGACCGTGATGATGAGAACGTCTTGATGATCGGATTCGCGCAGTACGTCAACGCCGTCGGGTGTGCGTCGAACCGCGTCGATGTCGTCGCCAACGCTGCCCTTGGAGAACCGAACGACGCTTGGCGCGTCATCGATGGCGACCGCTTCATTCAACTCTTCACGCAGACGGGTTGCGTCTCGTGGTGCAGACAAACGGATCTGCGGAATCACCTGAAGTATGGCTAGGTCCCAGATACCGTGATGGCTTGGTCCGTCTGGACCGGTAACGCCCGCACGGTCCAGGACAAAGGTTACCCCGGCTTTGTGCAGGGCAACGTCCATAAGAACCTGGTCAAAAGCCCTGTTCATAAACGTCGCGTACAGCGCCACAACGGGGTGAAGCCCGCCGAACGCGAGGCCAGCGGCTGAGGTAACAGCGTGCTGTTCGGCAATGCCAACATCGAACACCCGGTCGGGATACTTGTCAGCAAAACGGTGCAGCCCGGTGGGACGAAGCATTGCTGCGGTGATCCCCACAACACGAGGGTTGCTTTCGGCGATCTTCACAATCTCGTCCGAAAACACCGAAGTCCAGGACGGGGAGCTTACTCCGCCGACAGGTTCGCCCGTTTCGGGATCGATCTGTCCAACCGCGTGAAACTGGTCGGCCGCATCCAGACGCGCAGGACCGAAGCCGTGTCCTTTTTGTGTGATCGCGTGAACAATGACGGGTGTGCCGTAGTTCTTAGCCTGCTCGAGCGCTTCGCGCATTGCTTTGAGATCGTGGCCGTGAACCGGTCCGATGTACTTGATGTCGAGGTTGGAGTAAAGCGCCTCGTTGTTTGAGAACCGGGACAAAAAGCCGTGGAGGCCGCCGCGAACACCGCGATAGACCGCCTGTCCAGGAACTCCGAAACGGTCAAACAGCTTCTGGCTGCCGCGGTAGAGGTCCCGGTACTCACGCCGGGTGCGCACGGTGTTGAGGAACCGGGCCATTCCGCCGATGGTGGGTGCATAAGATCGACCGTTGTCGTTGACCACAATGACTAAGCGCCGGGAATTGTCATCGCTGATGTTGTTGAGCGCTTCCCAAGTCATTCCGCCCGTAAGAGCGCCATCGCCCACAACGGCCACAACGTGACGGTCACTCTGCCCCGTCATCGCGAAGGCACGAGAAATACCGTCTGCCCACGACAACGAACTGGAAGCATGCGAACTCTCCACGATGTCGTGTGGAGACTCGCTGCGCTGCGGGTAGCCGGCAAGGCCACCACGCAGCCGCAGTTTGCTGAAGTCCTGACGACCGGTGAGGAGTTTGTGTACGTAACTTTGGTGGCCGGTATCGAAAACGATGGCGTCTTTGGGAGAGTCAAAGACGGAGTGGATCGCGAGGGTTAGCTCAACAACACCAAGGTTTGGGCCAAGGTGCCCACCGGTTTTTGACACCTCGGTGACCAGGAACTGACGGATCTCATCGGCGAGCTGGAGTAGCTGCGCCTCGGAGAGGAGGTCTAGGTCCCTGGGACCGCGGATGTTCTCGAGAAGACTCACCTTTCGACTCTAGACGAGGGACCTCAAAACGTACTGCAGGATGCCACCGTTGCGGTAATAGTCAGCTTCGCCCGGGGTGTCGATTCGCAGTGCTGCGTCGAAACTAACGGTCGTCTTCCCCTCGGGGGAATGCTCCGTCGGCTCTGCCACCACTCGCAGGGTCGCTGGGGTGCGTCCCTCGTTCAACTCTTCAACACCGGTAATTGTTACCGATTCGGTCCCATCAAGGCCCAGTGACTCCCAGCTCTCCCCTGCAGGGAACTGGAGAGGCAACACGCCCATGCCGATCAGGTTCGAACGGTGGATGCGCTCGAAGCTCTCAACGATGACCGCTTTGACCCCCAGCAAGCTGGTTCCCTTTGCCGCCCAGTCGCGAGAGGATCCTGAACCGTATTCTTTTCCACCGAAGATGACCAACGGTGTACCAGCAGCCTGGTAGTTCTGGCTGGCGTCGTAGATGAACGACTGAGGTGCGTCCGGCTGGGTGAAGTCGCGGGTATACCCACCTTCAACACCATCGAGGAGCTGGTTCTTCAGGCGGATATTGGCGAAGGTGCCACGAATCATGATCTCGTGGTTACCTCGACGCGACCCGTAGGAGTTGTAGTCCTTGCGGTCTACGCCGTGGGCGTCCAGGTACTGTCCGGCGGGGCTGTCGCCCTTGATGCTTCCGGCGGGGCTGATGTGGTCGGTTGTTACCGAGTCACCGAGCTTGGCGAGCACGCGCGCACCGGTGATGCTGGTGACAGGCGTCGTCTCCATGGTCATGCCCTCGAAGTACGGGGGTTTCCGCACGTACGTGGATTCCTCGTCCCATTCGAACGTTGCACCGGTTGGGGTCGGAAGTGAACGCCAGCGCTCGTCTCCGTCGAACACGCCGGCATACTCGTGGGTGAACATTTCGGTGTTGATCGACGAGTCGATGGTGCTCTGCACCTCGGCGGCGTCAGGCCAAATGTCCGCGAGGTATACGTCCTTGCCGTCGCTGCCCACGCCGAGGGCGTCTTTTTCGAAGTCAAAGTTCATTGACCCAGCGAGAGCGTAGGCAATGACCAGCGGCGGTGAGGCCAGGTAGTTCATCTTCACGTCAGGGTTGATGCGCCCTTCGAAGTTGCGGTTACCGGACAGCACTGCGGTAACAGCCAAATCGTTGTCGTTCACCGCTGCGGAGATTTCATCCAGCAGGGGTCCCGAGTTACCGATACAGGTGGTGCAGCCGTAGCCGACGGTGTAGAAACCGAGGTCTTCCAGGTACCCGGTCAGACCGGCCTGCTCGTAGTAATCGGTGACGACCTTCGAGCCTGGAGCAAGCGTGGTCTTGACCCACGGCTTCGACTTGAGGCCCTTCTGGCTCGCGTTGCGGGCGAGGAGACCGGCGGCCAACATCACCGATGGGTTCGAGGTGTTTGTGCACGAGGTGATGGCGGCAATGGCGACAGCGCCATGGTCGAGGGTGAAGCCTGAGCCGTCTTCCAACGTCACGCGGCTCGGGTTCGACACAGTTGCCGGGGCGTGGCTCGAGTGCACGTGAGAGAGCTCGTGTGCACTCTCTTCGTCCTGTGCGGTGAAACCAATGGGGTCGGAAGCGGGGAAGGTGCCTTCCACTGCATCGTCGACCTTCGAGTGATCAACCGAGGCATAGGCCATAAGGTCGCGTTCGAACTGGTTCTTGGCGTCACTGAGTTCAACGCGGTCCTGCGGGCGCTTGGGCCCGGCGATGGAGGGCACAACGGTGCCGAGGTCCAACTCGAGGTACTCGCTGAACACCGGCTCCGTGCTGGGGTCGTGCCACAAGCTCTGCAGCTTGGAGTACGCCTCAACCAGCTTGACCTGCTCCTCGCTGCGTCCCGTGAGGCGCAGGTAGTCGAGGGTCACGTCGTCGATCGGGAACATCGCCGCGGTCGATCCGAACTCGGGGCTCATGTTGCCGATGGTGGCA
>DASYMY010000338.1:0-1533 GCA_036008825.1 Glaciihabitans sp. | reverse complement strand
CATAGCCCAATCGGTAGAGGCAGACGACTTAAAATCGTCCGAGTGTGGGTTCGAGTCCCACTGGGGGTACTTCGCTACTTGGCCTTCAACGACACGTTAGACCGTACGACGGGTGATGTTGCGGTTGAGATGTAGAGCTCGTTCGAGACGGCTACGGCAATGAGCGCGGACCCAGACTCGTCGGACCCTGGTTCGGCCCTCTTCCTCACCTCAAACCAGGTAGAGAAGACATGCGCTGCAGATGGTCTAGCGATCTCACCTCACGCCACGGTTAGCCTGCTGCCCCACCTTCGGGGGACTTCGGTCACCGAAGCGTACGAGTAGCCTGCGACCAATGCCCTCAACGGGGGCGGACAAGGAAGTCCATCATGAAGGTCAACGAGTACTACTCCATCAACCCCACCGACCCCGACGTGTACCACGACCACAATGACTGCCCGAGCGGTAATCAGATCCCAGACAGCAACAAGCGATATGGCAGAGGGCCGACCGGCGGTTACCGCCGCTGTCTGACCTGCACCAACATGGGGTAGATCCTCACTGCTCTAACGCAGGTTCGGTGGACCTTGCCAGTACTCACCCGACACTGTTTCGTACAGCATCAGGTGGTCGGCTTTCTCGAGCGAGTGCACCAACAGGGTTTGTCGACGCCCTTCCGGTCCGTGAACCGCTGGTCGTCACGCATCATCAACCATGTGTCGCGGTCGTAGCGGACCGTTTTGGGTCCACACCAACATGGGAACATACGATCGAATGACACCCGCTATAGCATGGCGGCTCCAAACCCGATGGGGCGTAGTGTCGCTATAAGTCGAGGGGAACTCACCAATGACGCAAGAGCCTACAGAGACGCGGTCCGATCCTAAACCGAAGTGGCTTCTACCGACCATCACCGGCGTTGCCGGATTCGTGGCTGGGGCGCTAACGATCGGCGGGGTAGTGCTTGGGGTAGCGTCGGTGAATGCCTCGCAGCAGGCGGCTGCTGCGGCGAAAGTGCACAGTCAGCAGAGCGCTGCTGAGGCCAAGAAGAAGGGCACCCTCAAAGGCGCTCTGGTCAGGTGCGGCCTTGAGGACAGTTCCGACTCACAGCTTGCAGATAGCGGGTACACGCTGACGATCAACGGTTGGGGCAACGATGACTTCAGCGGCCTGGCGATCGAAGACGAAGCGTGCATTATGAAGTATCTGAAAGCACCCAGTGCTGTCGTCTCCCACGTCGATCAGACCACTTCGCTCGATGGTCGCCAAACGGAAACTTGGGGATCAATAACGATGTCGTGGAGCTATCACCCGGACCGAGGCTTGGATGCGGTGTTGACGGTCGCGAAGTAGACGCACAACGTGATTTGCCCACACTTTTGATCCGGTTTCGATTCCCACTGGGGGTGCAACTGCGGGTCGACTCGCGAGGCCGTGTGGTCGCCTCGCTACGGGCATGACGTCAACGCGACTACGACGGCAACAACCGATCATCGGCCGGCGTTAGCGCGCGCGTAGCCGATCAGTGACTGCAAATAGGCCACCCGATTGAAC
>DASYMY010000337.1:0-9298 GCA_036008825.1 Glaciihabitans sp. | reverse complement strand
CAGTACGAGGTACTGCAGCAGCTCAAACTCTTTGTAGGTGAGGCCGGCCGATTCGCCGTCGAGAACAACACGCTTGCGGGAAATGTCGATGACAACTCCGCCCCGCTCAGGCTCAGGGGTCTCGTCCTGCTGGCGGTGCTTGGCGAGAGCGGCAGGGTCCTGCAGGGCGAGACGAACAACGTCGACGTCGCGTCCACCGGCTCCGCGCGGGGCCAGGGCAACGGCGGCGTATGTTTCGGCGGTGGGAACAAGGGTGGCGGCGAGCTGCTTGAGCTGCTCAACAATGTGCCCGAGGTCGGTGCCGGCGCTGGCGGCTTTCAGCTCGTCGATGCCTACGTAGAGCACAAAACCGCGGGCCTCGGTGCCTGACGGAACGGCGCGAAGCCGGGGAGCGGCCTCAGCGGGGGCTGCTGCGGGGGCGGCGGTGGGAGCCTGTGCGATGGAAACGGCGGCCGAACTGCGAATGGTGCGGGCGGCGCGGGTGGAGGTGCGGGCGGTGGGGCGGTCGAGGGTTACAAGCGACATGGGAAGCGTCCTTAAAAACGTTTCGAAGGACCTCAGAGGGTGAGGTGATGAGCCTTCGGGAAGTGTGGTGCGGTGTGTGGTGTGGGAGATACCTGGCTGTGCAGGATCTCCGGGAGTCCGGTTATCCGCGGTTGCGGATAGGGAAGTCTCGACTCGGTGTTCGCGAACCTTTGAGAAAAGGGGCGGATCCGAGGAGATAGCCGGACTCGGCTGCGGGTGGCCTATTAGGCACACATTCGGCAACACATGACAGTACGCGTCGGCATCATCATGCCGGCAGTCCCAGGGGCCTCGAGGGAGGTCAGGGGGTGCGCGTGAACAGTCATAGGGCAACTATCTTTCACCCGTGGCCCGCTTGTCAAGCTAGTCACAACAAAAAGTTGGGGAGGAAGAGTGACCTAGGAGTCGATGACTGCGCCAAGGGACTCGGCGATCTGCAGAGCCAACTGACCGTCAATGCGCGTTTTGCGCCAGCTCAGCCCGGCCAGCTGCACTCCGGAGAGATCTGCTCCAGTGAAGTTGGCGCCCTCGATCGTGGCACCACGCAGAGTCGCTGAAGTCAGTTGCGCGTTTTTGAACGAGGCCTTGTCGAGGCGCGCTTCACCAAAGTCGGTTTCTTCGAGGTTGACGTCATCAAAGTTGATACCGCGCAGGTCAGCCCCAAATAGGTTCACCCACGACCACACCCCGCCCTCAATAGTGAGGGGACGCATGGCGGTGTTGCGAAACTGCGACCCCGTCATTTTGCACTGCTTCAGGGTCGCCCCAAAAAGGGAGCTGTCGCGAAAGATGCTGTTGTCGAACCGGGTGGTGTTGTGAGTTGACGCGTTCAGAGAAACGCCGAGAAACTCACACCGGTCAAACACCGTTCCGGTCGTCGTGATCTCGGACATATCGCAGTCCACAAAAACGCAGGACTCGAACCGTTCGGTGCCGAAATCGCGCCCGTACCAATCTTCGCTGACGAACCGGGTGCCGCTAGTGACGTTGGAGGGCTCAGACGAGCCCATAGAGGCGGTCTCCTGCGTCTCCCAGTCCGGGAACGATGTAGCCGTGCTCGTTGAGTTTCTCGTCGACAGCGCCAAGCACGATGGTGACGTCACCACGCCCAGCCATGGCCTCTTCGACCGCCGCGAGGCCCTCGGGGGCGGCAATGAGGCAGACGGCGGTGACATCCACGGCACCGCGGGCGAGGAGGAAGTCAATGGCGGCGATCAGCGATCCGCCGGTGGCCAACATGGGGTCCAAGACAAAGCACTGCCGACCCGAGAGGTCTTCGGGCAGTCGCTCGGCGTAGGTGTCGGGCTGGAGGGTTTCCTCGTTGCGCACCATGCCCAAGAATCCGACCTCAGCGGTGGGCACCAGCTTGACCATTCCTTCGAGCATGCCGAGTCCGGCGCGGAGGATGGGAACAACCAGAGGGCGCGGTGAGCTGATCGACAGGCCCTGTGCGGGGCCAACCGGAGTCTGCACTTCAACGGTCTCCACTCGCACGTTGCGGGTCGCTTCGTACGCCAAAAGAGTCATGAGCTCTTCCGCGAGTGCGCGGAAGGTGGGCGACGGTGTTGTTTTGTCACGCAACACCGTGAGCTTGTGGGTGATCAGAGGGTGGTCGGCTACGTGGACTCGCATAGGCTCAATCTATCGGAGGGTGCAGGTGAGTCGATACGACCAGTGGATGCGTGAAGCCATTAGCGACGCAAAAAATGCCCTTTCCACCGGCGATGTTCCCGTTGCCGCCCTGATTATTGCCGCCGACGGTACCGTGATTGCTCGCGGATGGAATGAACGGGAAGCGCACCAAGACCCCACCGCTCACGCCGAAGTTGTTGCTATCCGTGCGGCAGCTGCCGCAACCGGGGACTGGCACCTCACTGACACCACTCTTGTTGTCACGCTGGAGCCCTGTGTGATGTGTGCGGGGGCCATTCTGGCCGCCCGCATTCCGCGGGTCGTTTTCGGCGCATGGGATGAAAAAGCCGGCGCCGTTGGCAGTGTGTACGACGTGCTGCGCGACCGTCGCCTCAACCACCAGGTTGAAGTTATTGCCGGCGTCAACGCCGACGAGTGCGGAGCCCTGCTGCTCGACTTCTTCGAAGCCAAACGCTGAGCCGCACCCACACCGTCTAGTCGGCTGAGCGGATCACAATCGCATCAGTGGACGGATGTGTCTCGTCGGGCGAGACGTACACATCGGGTTCGATGTAGATCACCCGTGCCACCGGCACTACCTCTCGCACACTGGCTTCGAGCGAGTTGATCGAGTGCGCAACATCGGTGAGCCTGGCGCTGCTGGCGAACGCCACTTTCGCGGCTACCATCAGCTCTTCCGGGCCCAGGTACAGCGTCTTCATGTGAATCAGAGCCTCAACGTCAGGGTGCGCGTTGATGGCGTTACGGATCGCGGTGGTGTCAACGGCGGAGGCACCTTCGCCAACCAGCAGGCTTTTGGTTTCAATACCGAGGACAATGGCGACCAGAATCAGCAGCACACCAATACCCAGGGTTCCGATGCCGTCCCACATGGCGTCGCCGGTAATGATGGTGAGGCCAACGCCGGTGAGGGCGAGGACAAGGCCGATGAGCGCGGCAAAATCTTCCAGCAGAACAACGGGCAGCTCCGGCGCCTTAGCCCGGCGAATGAACTCCGCCCAGCCCTGCTTGCCGCGCACGTGGTTGGACTCCTTGACGGCCGTGCGCAGCGAGAACGACTCGGCCACAATCGCGATCAGCAGAACGGTGATCGGCAACCAGGCGTTTTCCAGTGGGTGTGGGTGGGTGAGTTTTTCGATTCCTTCGTAGATGGAGAACATGCCACCCACCGAGAACAGAATGATTGACACCACAAAGGCGTAAACGTATCGCTCGCGCCCATAACCAAACGGGTGTTGGGCATCCGCTTTCTTCTTGGCTTTACGTCCACCAAGGAGAAGCAGACCCTGGTTGCCGGTGTCGGCGAGTGAGTGAACGCCCTCAGCGAGCATCGAGCTCGACCCAGAGAAGATCCAGGCGATGAACTTGGTGATCGCGATGACAAGGTTTGCCAGGAGTGCTGCGATGATGGCGCGATTTCCGCCTGCTGTGCTCATGGGTCAATCCTAGGATGTGAGCATGGTCAACCTTCCCTCAATTGCAATCATCGGCTCCGGATCAATGGGCGGTGCCATTTTGAGTGGGCTGCTGGCGCCGGAAGTGTCTGTCGCCGGGGGCGTTCGTGTCACCAACCGCACCGCGGCCAAAGCCAAGGCGCTGGAGGGGCCAGCGGTGGTCTCGTACGCGCTGGAAGACACCCCTGACGCCAACGCACAAGCACTCAAGGGTGCGCGGGTTGTCCTGATTGGTGTGAAGCCGCACATGGTGCCCGATTTGTTGCGCTCCATCTCGGCCGATCTGGAACCGGACGCCATTGTGGTCAGTGTCGCCGCAGGCGTCACCATCGCCACCATGGAGGCCTTGGTTCCTGTGCCGGTGATTCGGGCAATGCCAAACACTCCAGCAGTGGTTGGTCTCGCCGTTACCGGGCTAGCGGCAGGCTCCCGAGCAAGCGCCGAGGATCTGGCACTGGCGCACGCGGTATTTGCCACGGTGGGCTCCGTGCTTGAAGTGCCTGAGTCGAAGATTGATGCGCTCAGCACCATCAGCGGTTCAGGGCCCGCCTACGTCTTTTTTCTCATCGAACAGCTAACCCGCACCGCGATCGACCTGGGATTCGCTCCGGAGCAGGCCGCCGTGATGGTCAACGGCACCTTCCGCGGCGCCAGCGAATTGTTGGCGGCCAGCGACGGTGTTGACCCGGCGGAGCTGCGTCGCCGGGTGACCAGCCCGGGCGGAACGACCGAGCGGGCAATTGCCGTGCTCACAGACGCGGACCTCAAAACTACCTTCGACGCGGCAACGCAGGCGGCTCTTGCTCGTGCCGCCGAACTAGCGGCCGGTTAGGTCTGCAGGGTCGCGAATCGTTCAATGTCGGCGGAGTTGCCGCTGACAATGATGAGGTCGTGGTTGGAGATGATGGTGTCGGACTCGGCGTAGGTAAATTCCTTGCCCGGTGCCTTCACCCCCACCACGGTCACGTTGTATTTACGGCGCACCAAAGATTCCGACAGCGGGATGCCGCGAATCGGCTTCGGCGGATACATTTTGACGATCGCGAACTCGTCGTCGAACTCAATGAAGTCCAGCATGCGGCCGGAGACGAGGTGCGCAACACGTTCGCCGGCTTCGGCCTCCGGGTAGATAACGTGGTTCGCACCAATGCGCGCCAAAATTTTGCCGTGCGATTGGCTGATGGCCTTCGCCCAAATCTGGGGCACCTTGAGGTCAACCAGGTTCGCGGTGATCAACACACTGGCCTCAATGGAGGATCCAACGGCGACAACGGCGATGGAAAAGTCTTGTGCGCCAATTTGGCGGAGAGCGTCGATGCTGCGGGCATCCGCCTGAACGGCATGGGTAACGCGTTCGGACCATTTCTGCACGAGGTTCGCATCAGCGTCGACCGCAAGGACTTCGCGACCCAGTCGGTCAAGCTGTCCGGCGGTTGCCGCACCAAATCGGCCGAGCCCCAGAACGAGGACCGGTGCGTCGTGCGCAATCTTGTCAACCAACGATGGGCCTTTCTTCAGCTCGGCGAAACACGTGACGCCGGATGATCGCGGCAAGCGCCGCAGCGAGGGTCACTGTACCAACTCGTCCCGCCCACATTGTGGCAGAAAGCACTTATTTTTCCCTGTCTGACAGGGTTTCGGTCAGGCAGGGCCATGATCAACATAAATGTGACCAGCAGCCCACCGAGCGCGGCCAGTCGCACTACCCGTTCCGGGTCGCTAGCCTTACACAATGGCTGACATCTTTGACGTGGTTGCAGACGCAACACGCCGCGACCTGCTTTCCCTCCTGCTCGAGCGTTACGTTGCCGCAGATTCCGACCGAGGAGAGCTGAGTGTGGGTGAAATCGTCGACAAACTGGGCCTCAGCCAGCCCACCGTGTCAAAGCATCTCAAGGTGTTGCGCGACCACGGTTTAGCCGTTGTGCGTGAGGAAGGCCAGCACCGGTACTACCGACTGGAATCGACACCTCTCGAGGAACTGGAAGATTGGCTTATCCCGTTCCTCAGCGCAGATTTCGACCCAGCTCATCTCGAATTCAACACCGTGGACGCTTCACCGGCATACATCGCGTGGTCGGGCGCTGAGGTGGGCGAGAAAGTTGGTCGAGTTGTGGCCGAACGCTCCCATCGGGCCATTTCCGCTCTGCAGGACGGCAAAGAGCAGGTGACCCGCAAGATCCGTCGACTCGGCAAAAGGTAGACGGCGACTCACATCAGCCCCTATATTTGCCTTTCAGCACACCCGTCACACGGGTTTCGGTGCTGTCACGGGGTTTAAGGGGCGCACGATGTCGACGGAACTGTCTGAGGTGCGCTTCCTCACGGTCGCTGAAGTTGCCGAAATGATGCGCGTATCGAACATGACCGTGTACCGGCTTGTGCACTCAGGGCAGCTGCCCGCTGTACGATTTGGGCGCTCTTTTCGTATCCCAGAATCAGCTGTCGCCGCCGCGATCGTCACATCAGTGCCCAAGGTGGGGTAGTCTGAGGCGTTATGTTTTTCCGCGGTTCTGATCGGACCGGTGGTCCAATCAGCATTCAGCGAGGTGATTTATGGGTTCCGTCATCAAGAAGCGCCGCAAGCGCATGGCGAAGAAGAAGCATCGCAAGCTACTTCGCAAGACGCGTCACCAGCGTCGTAACAAGAAGTAGATTCTTCGCCTCATCAGATGTGAAGTAAACGAAAGCGCCAGACCGCAAGGTCTGGCGCTTTCGTTTTGTGGTGACACTTTTGTGTTGTGATGAAAGGTGCCCTAGGTGTTCGGCGCCGTCTTTTTGGTCGACACTTTGGCTTCGCGGCGCACTCGGCGTTGCGCCTCCCGAATGCTGGACCGTTTGAGCTGCAGAATCGACCAGCCGTGCTTGCGAGCATGCCGGGTGAGCTGGGAGTCGGGGTTCACCACAACCCGGTTGCCCACCAGGCTCAACAACGGGATGTCGTTGCGAGAGTCGGAGTACGCCCAGCACTCCGCCAAATCCACCGCGGTGTTTTCCACCAACTGCTTGGCCGCGATGGCTTTGCGTTCGCCGTGCAGAACGCCTCCATTGAGGCGGCCGGTGAACACACCGTCCTTGGCCTCGATGAGGGTGCCCAGCGCTCCCGTGAGTCCCAACCGGTCGGCAATCACCTGGGCGACAATTTGTGGGGATGCGGTGATCAACCACACACTATGGCCTTTACGCAGGTGCTCCCGGGCCAACTCCACCGTCTCGGGCCACAGGCGCGGCTCAATGTCGCGGTCAAACACCTCGTTGGCAATAAGTACGAGCTCAGCCTCGCTGTACCCGTCGAGAAGTTGCAGGGCCCGGTCCTTGATAGATGTCAGGTGCCGTTTGTTTTCGCCAACAAACAGAAACGTTGCCTGGTGCCAGCCGAAGCGAAAAATCTCTCGAACATTAATCAGGCCGCGGCGTCTCGCCGCTTTGGCCACGTGGTAAATGCTCGCTCCACGCAGCAAGGTGTTGTCAACGTCGAAAAAAGCGACAATCGGGTTGTCGCTGATCGGGGCTGGGGCAGCATCAGACATTGCCACTCATCTTAGAGTCAAAGCGGCTTCAACTAGCTGGCAGTGCACACCCGGGGCACTGGCCGCGCCATCTAGGCTGGGGGAGTGTCTACCCCAACCGTGACCTTGTTGAGCCGGCCCGGCTGCCACCTGTGCGATGCCGCACGGGAGGTTATCACCACAGTGCTGGCCGACTTTCCTCAGCTGAGCCTCACCGAGAAGTCCATTCTGGATGACGCCGAGCTGCATGATCGGTACGTCGAAGAGATCCCGGTTGTGCTGATCAACGACCGGGTGCACAACATTTACCGCGTCGACCCCCACCGCCTGCGGGCGGCCCTGAAAGAGGCATCCGAATGATTCGTCACATTGTGATTTGGAAACTAACGGCAACCGATGAGGCGGGCATAGCGGAGTCATTTGGGGCCATCCGCGGAGCGCTGGAGCCGCTGGCCGGAGTCATCCGCGAGATCCAGACGCTTTCGGTATCACGCAACAGTGCCTACGCTGACGTCAACTCGGACGTGGTGCTCATCGCTGACTACAACAGTGTTGACGACCTGACCGCGTACCAGGTTCACCCCGAACACCAGAAAGCGGCCGCGGTCGTCAAGCAGCACGTCGCCTCGCGCGCCTCGATTGACTTCGAGATCTAAGCGCAAACTCTGTCACCGGCTGCGTGGTCGCAGCCGGTAACTTGCACTACTTGGCTTTGGCTTTGTTTTTGCTTTTGAGCGCATCCCGCTCGGCGGTCAGCGAGGCGAGGGTTGAGGCCTCAAGCCCGGAGTTCCACAGGTTCGGGAACGGAGTTTCCACTCCGGTCTTCTTCTGAACCAGAAGCGCATATTCGATTGCTGCTTCCTGGATCTCCGCGGCGGCCCGCTGTGACTTCTTGAGGGTTACCGCATTGCCGCCAACGATTTCGGCATGTTTGTTGATCGCCTTGGTGAGGCGCTTACGTGCTGCATCAATCTTTTTCGACATGGGGGGCTCATCCTCGCCAATAGTGTGTACGTTGCTCATTTTCGGTGGCGTTCGAAAATGCGTTATGGGTTGAGTCGGGTCGGTCCACGGAAAAGGTAAGTAGCTTCGCGCAAGTTCGGCAGGCGCAACATCAGCATAAGGACTCGGGACAATCCCATGCCAAAACCGCCGTGCGAGGGAACGCCGTAACGGAAGAAGTCCAGGTAGAAGTCGAGCTCCTCCGGGTCGAGACCCTTCTCCTTGGCCTGCTCGATGATCTTCTCAACCCGGTGCTCACGCTGGGCGCCGGTGGAGATCTCAACACCGTTGAAGATGAGGTCGTAGCTCTTGGTGATGCTCGCGTCATCTGCATCACGCATGTGATAGAACGGGCGAATGCTGGCGGCATAGTCGGTGAGGAACACAAATTCGTGCCCGAACTTCTCCTGCACGTACGCAGCGATCTGGCGCTCGCCCTCGGGGTCCATGTCGTCGTCGGCGCGGGGCACCTCGTAGCCACGTTCGGCCACGATGCGCTTCGCCTCGGCGAGCGGAATGCGCGGGAACGGGGTGGTCGGAACGGTGACCTCGATGCCAAAGAGGGCTTCGATTTCCTCACCGTGCTTCTCCTTGACAGCACTGAGACCGGCAACCAGAAGCTCTTCATGCATCCGCATCACGTCTTCGTGGCTTTCGATCCAGCTGATCTCCGCGTCCACCATGGTGAACTCGGTGGCGTGACGGCTGGTGAATGACGGGTCAGCGCGGAAGGCGGGAGCGATCTCGAAGATCTTGCCGAAGCCGGCGGCCTGCGCCATCTGTTTGAAGAACTGGGGGCTCTGCGCCAGGTAGGCGTAGCCGTCGAAGTAGTCGACCTTGAACAGTTCTGCTTTGGATTCGCTGGCGCTGGCCATGAGCTTCGGGGTGTGCAGTTCAACGAAGTCGTTGTTCACCCAGTAGCTGCGCCAGGCGTGCTCAAGGGTGGTCTGGATGCGGAAGATCAGCGCGTTCTTCGGAACGCGGAGGTCGAGAAAGCGCCAGTCCATCCGCTTGTCGATGCCGCTGTCGGCGACGATGGGCGGCTCGGGCAGGGCGCGGGAGGAAATGGTGAGGCCGTCGAGTTTGATCTCGACACCACCCAATTTGACGCGCTCGTCGTGCTTGAGCTCACCGGTGGCGGTGAGGAAGGTGCCC
>DASYMY010000336.1:0-2175 GCA_036008825.1 Glaciihabitans sp. | reverse complement strand
CACCGCGTCGCTGTTCAAGAACTCGACCTTGTCAACGAGACAACCCTTGTCGCCGTTCGATACGAGCTGCCGAGAGTCGACTCGCTCCGACTCGAAGGCGAATCTCAAAGCCTCACGGTTGCTTCAGCGGCATCAACAGTTGAACGCCGAGCGGAGATGCAGTCGTGACCCACTCCCACACTCTCAGCGCGATCGAAGCGAGCGCGCCGATCAGCTTGAGCGAACTGATGGAAAGGGCCGCTCTGCAAACACGCGTTGATCGCAAGTATCTGGTTCCTCGACGCGGGTTGGAATCAGTACTCAACGGTCTCGAGCCACAGACTCGAGTGTTGGAAATCGACGGGGTGCGCGGGTTCGAGTACGAGTCTGTTTACTTCGACACCCCCGACCTGACCAGCTACCTCTCGGCCGCCCATAAACGTCGCAAACGCTTCAAGATTCGTACCCGTAGCTACCTCGACTCTCGCCAGTGCTATCTCGAAGTAAAAACGCGCGGTGGCCGCAGCCTGACAGTCAAGGATCGTCTCAGCTACGACCCCGATGACGCAGACACTCTCACGGCTGAAGGACGCCAGTACACCGACGGCGTGCTGGCCGACGCGGGAATCGTTGGTGCCCAGAACACGAGACTTGGCCCAACGCTGACAACCCAGTATCAACGGTCGACCCTCTACGTACCCAGCTCCGACAGCCGCGCGACGGTTGATGTTGGTCTGACGTTTTCACTTGATGAAGGGGCGACGCTTAGTCTGCCGCACCTCGCCATCGTTGAGACGAAGTCCGGCTCCACTCCCTCGGCGGTTGATCGGCTGCTCTGGGCTAACGGTCACCGGCCGGCGTCCTTTTCGAAATACGCCACCGGTCTTGCCGCACTGCGCCCTGAACTGCCCTCTAACAAGTGGGCTCGAATTCTGCGCACCAGCTTCAGCGCCACCGTTGGCCCCAACTCCTCATTCTGCACACCCAAACTTTCGGACCCCTCATGAAAAAACTTCGACCTCTCCCATTTGTTCCCGTTCTACTGGTGGTTGGTCTCCTCGGCGGTTGCGCGGCCGTCGATACGGCCACAGACACCACGGATACCTCCAGCACCACCGCCGTTGACGCCGACTCCACCCTCGCTGCCGCCGCGGTACTCGCCGCCAATCAGGACGACCACGATGATGCCGCCGATTACGAATGGGACGATGCGGATGTCACAGACATTGTGCTGAGCGGCGATACCGCCGAGTCCTCCGGCGGCGCGGTCGACATCTCCGGAAGCACCGTCACCATTACCTCGGCAGGTACATACGAACTGACTGGCGCTCTCAGCGATGGCCAGATTGTTGTGAACTCCACCGGAGACGGGGTAGTGCGACTCATCCTGAACGGGGTGGACATCTCCAACTCCACAACATCCCCACTAGTTGTTACCGCAGCGGATGAGGTGATGGTGGTGCTGGCCGACGGGTCGGAGAATGCTCTCAGCGACACGTCGAGCTATGCCGAAAGCGACGACGCCAGCGCCGCCCTGTATAGCGCTGCGGATCTCACCATCACGGGTGTCGGAGCATTGAGCGTAGTTGGCAACGCCAACGACGGAATCGTCAGCAAGGACGGATTGGTCATCAACTCGGCGAACCTCACGGTGACTGCCGTGGATGATGGCATCCGCGGTAAGGACTATCTGGTCATCGATAGCGGTGCCATCACGGTCACGGCGGGCGGTGATGGACTCAAATCTGACAACGAAGACGACGAAACTCGCGGATACATCGCCATCAGCAACGGGACAGTTACCGTGGACGCCGCCGGGGACGGCGCGCAGGCTGCGACCGATGTGGTCATCACCGGCGGCGAGATCAGTCTCACCACGGCCGGTGGTAGCACGGGAACGCTCGCCGATGACGTGTCGGCCAAGGGACTCAAATCTGGGGTGCATACCGTGGTCGAGGGCGGGGAAGTGTCGATCAACTCGGCGGATGATGCCGTGCATTCCAATGGTGCGGTGCACGTTGTGAGTGGTGTTCTGACGCTCGTTTCGGGAGATGACGGAATCCATGCCGACTCCGAACTGACGATCGACGGCGGAACTGTGGAGGTGACCGAGTCGTACGAGGGGCTGGAAAGTGCTGTTGTCTCCATCACTGGCGGCACCGTCACCGTCACGTCGAGCGACGACGGTATCAACGT
>DASYMY010000335.1:0-2244 GCA_036008825.1 Glaciihabitans sp. | reverse complement strand
CCCGACCAAGCCATCGATTCCCGTCACCTCGCTGGCAACCTTCCCGCAAACCCAAGCATGAACCAGGTGTGTAACGCCCGCGGCCCATTCCCCCAATGCCTCGATCAGACGATGATAGTGGCTGGGATTCGCTGGATCCATACAGACGGTCCCATCCGGTTTTTGCGCGAACGCGCTGCCGACTTCCACACGGCGACAAGCGTGTCCGCCCTCAGCTAATTGCGCCGCCAAGCGCGATCCCGGCCCGTCGCTATCCGCAAATATCAGAACTCGGCTTCCCGCCGCCAACTCCACCCCGTCTTTCAGAGGCGTTTCCACCCAGGCTTTGGTGAACAACGCTGCTGCAGGCGCTCCGCGGCCTTTGGCCTGGGCGATGGCGTCGGCGAACTCGCCGCGTTCAAATTGTTGTTTGAGTTGTGAGCGTTGGATTTTGCCGATCGCGGTTTTCGGGATGGCGTCTTTGGGGAGCGGGACCACGTAGTCGGGGTTCACCCCTTCCTTCTCCACGACCGTCGAGCGGATCTTCTTGATCAGCTCCGGCAATTGGGTCTGGGTGGCCTCGCTCGGGCAGAAGAACACCGCCACCCGGTCGGTGTTTTCTCCGGCTAGTCGGATTGCGCAGGCGGCGGTAAACGACACCGCGACCCCGTCGAGTTCTTCCACAACCGACTCGATCTCGTGGCTGTAGAAGTTAACCCCGTTGATAATGATGATGTCTTTTTCCCGCCCGGTGATCGAGAGCTGCCCATCCTTCATCACCCCCAGGTCCCCGGTGATGAACCAGCCGTCCGCGGTGTACGACTTCTGATTGGCTTCCGGATTTTCGTGATAGCCCGGCGTGATCGAGACTCCCTTGATCTGCAGCCGGCCGATCTTTCCCGCCGGCACCGGCACATCGTTCTGATCGACGATGCGGATCTGCGTCCCCAAAATGGGCTCCCCTACTTCGACAAACGCCGCCTGGTCACTGGTTGCCTCCAGGGTGAAGCGCTGCGAAAAAGTCACCGCCGAGGAGGTCTCCGACATGCCCCAGGCCGGGCGCATCGCCGTCGCCGGCAATCCGTGCGGCGCTAGCAGTGACAAAAACCGCCGGGTCGTCCGACTGACGATCGCCTCACCCGCGTTCAAGATGAACCGCATCGACGAGAGATCAAACCGGCGCTTCGCCAACTCCTCCTCCTGCTCGTTGATCAACCCAAACGCGAAGTTCGGCGCCCACGTAATCGTCGCTTTGTAACGCTCGATCCACTCCAACCAGGCCAACGGACGCTGCAGCACCGGCTCGGTCATCGCCTGCACCTGCCGGCAGCCAATCACCGCGTCGCGCATGTGAAACATCACGATCCCGCCCACGTGGTCCAGCGGCATCCAGTTGATCGATACATCCGCCGGCGTGAACTCGCAAAAACTCGCCACACTGGCCACCCAGCTCAACAGACTGCGATGCGTGTGCCGCACCGCTTTCGGCAGACCCGTGCTGCCCGAAGTCAGCAACAACAACGCCAAATCATCCGGCTGCGACGCATGCCAGCTGGTCGTCGGCGCGTGCTTGCGCAGCTCCGCCACCGTCGCCACCCGGAAGTTCGCCAGACCCTCCCGCTCGGCAAAACCTTGCACCCGCCCAGCCAGGGCCGACCCGGCCAAGGTCAGCGGCTCACCCAGCATCGTCCACGCATTGCGCAGCTTCGCCAGCGTGTTGTGGTGCTGCTCGTAGGTCGGCGAGATCGATATCGGCACCGGCACGTACCCACCAAGCATGCAGGCCCAAAAACCTGCGATAAAATCGCGGTTCTGTTCCAGCTGAAACAACACGCACGCCCCCGGCTTCAGCCCCAACTCACGCAATCCGCCCAAGACCCGCCCCGCCTCCTCCAATAAATCCCCATAACTCTGCTCCTGCCCTTTTCCCTCCGCATCAACGCAGATCACCCCGTGCCCAGGATACGCACGCGCCGTCCTCTCCAACGCCTGCCCCAGCGTCTGCGCGTACCCAGCCGGCAGCACCAGCCCGCCTCCGGCTCGCTCCGATACCTCTTCACTCACCAGCGACTCCGCAATCAATGCAGTACTCATGGCTTCTCTCCGGTCATGGATTTTCTTGCGGCTCTTGCTTCAAGACTGCGGCGGAGAGCGTCAGCGAGCGCTGAAACTTCCGGTTCCTGTAGCATCGTGTGATGATTCCCTGAAACCCGATACACTTTCGATCCTCGCTGGGAGAGCTTGCCCAAAATCAGGCGCGAATCC
>DASYMY010000334.1:0-3549 GCA_036008825.1 Glaciihabitans sp. | reverse complement strand
CCGGCGAGCGCGGCCGCCGCACCGGCGGTGACTCCGAAGAAGTCGCTCCACTCGGCCAGCATGCGCCCACCTCCCAAACAAAAATCTGCCTCGACCCTAAGGGGCGAGGCAGACTCAGCACGAGGGGGTGAACCCGCGTGATTGCTGCGCCCGCGCTTCTATCCCGAGCGCGGGCGCAACGCAGACTATGCGTTGGTGAACTGGTTGTAGTCGAGGTAGGGCAGCATGCTGAACCCGGCGATGATGGCCAAGATGATGAAGATAAGAACGAGGACGTTGATGGCAATACCCACGTAACCGGTGATCAGACCGGTCAACCAGAAGCCCTTAGCTTCGGGCTCTTTGCGCTTGCCCATGTGGCCAAGAACAACGGCGGCAATGGAGAAAAGCAGACCAATTCCGAAGAACCCGCTGATAACACCGAGGATGCCCATGATGAAGGAGATGATGCTCAGCACGGGCGACTTACCAGCAGTTGAGCCGTTGGTCGACGCATACGGGTTGGTCGACGCGTAGGGGTTGGGCTGGTTCGGGTCAGTCATAATTGGCGGCTCTCCTTGGTTGGCGCAGTCGCAATACTGCGAGGCAATCGTCCCATCCGCCGCAGAAGGGTGTCAATCCGACTTAGGCCTGGATGGTGGTGACCGGCAGGGTGGAGTCGGCGCCAAACGCGAGAGTCGACGGGGCGTGCCCTGCCTGGATCAGTTGCGCACCAAGTGCGGCAATCATCGCCCCGTTGTCGGTGCAGAGATCTAGTGGCGGAATCCGCAGATCCACACCCGCCGCAGCGCACCGCTCCGCGGCGAGTTCACGAATGCGTGCGTTGGCGACCACTCCGCCGCCCAAGAGCAAACGCGGAACTCCGTAGGCGGCGCAGGCAGCAAGCGCTTTGGTGAGCAGAATGTCGGCGACGGATTCGCGGAAGCTTGCGGCAATATCTGCCAGCGGCAGCTCCTCCCCCGCATCTTGCTTCTGCTCCACCCAGCGGGCAACCGCAGTCTTCAGCCCCGAGAAGGAGAAGTCGTAGCGGTGCTTCTCCATGTCTTTGCCCTGGCTGAGCCCCCGCGGAAAACGGATCGCCTTGGGGTTTCCGCCAACGGCCACCCGGTCAATGTGGGGTCCCCCTGGGTAGGGCAGACCCAGCAGTCGAGCCACCTTGTCAAAGGCTTCGCCGGCCGCGTCGTCAATAGTTTCGCCGAGCAGCTCAACATCGGAGACGAGGTCGCGCACCAGCAGTAGGGAGGTGTGCCCGCCAGAAACGAGCAGCGCAATGGTGGGCAGCTCTATCTCGGTGCCGTCGGTGCGCAGCACATCAGCACCCACGTGACCAACCAGATGGTTGACGGCGTAGATGGGTTTGTCGAGGGAGACGGCGAGCGCCTTCGCGGCACCGACCCCCACCATGAGCGCGCCAGACAGGCCCGGACCGCTGGTGACGGCGATAGCGTCGAGCTCGGCGAGGGTGACATCCGCCTTCGCTAACGCTTCTTTGAGTGCCGGTTCGAGTGCTTCGAGGTGGGCACGGGCGGCGACTTCGGGCACAACTCCGCCGTAGCGGGCGTGTTCGTCCATGGAGGAGGAGATGACGTTGGCGAGCAGTGTGGTGCCACGGACGATGCCGATGCCGGTTTCGTCGCAACTGGTTTCGATGCCAAGCACCAGGGGTTCGGCCAGGGGTTCGGCGGCGCTCATGATCCGACCGCCGGGCTGATTTGTGGGGCGGTGACGGTGAGTCGCATGATGTGTGCGTCGACGCCGTCCGGTTGGTAGTACTTCGGTCGCACCGCGATCTCCTCAAAACCCAAAGTGTCATAGAGGTGCCGTGCCCCCGGTTTGTCGGCGCGCACTTCCAAAAATACGGCGGATGCCCCACGCCGCCCGGCCTCCGCGATGAGGGCGCGCATCAGCATTCGACCGAGGCCCGTGCGACGGGCGCTCGCAACGACCGCGATGGTCTGGATGTCGGCGTCGGCGCTGCCGGGCGCGAGCAGCCCCGCGTAGCCCTCAACCTGATCGGGGGACTCTGGGTGGAAGGCCACCAGGTAGTAGGTGTGGGCGCTGGAGAGGTCCGCGGCCATCATTTCGCTCGACCAGGCGTCGGTGCCGAACGTTGTCGACTCGATGGCCATGATTGCCTCGAGGTCGTCCGAGGTGGCAACCCGCAACTGCCAGGCCATTAGCTGACCCGCTTGGGGCCGGCCGACGGGGTGACGTCGGGGCTGCGCAGGTAGAGGGCCTCGTTGGAGGCGAAGGGGCGACGGTGAAGGTAGAGCCCCTCGGCCAACAATCCGATGGCAGAGCCGTGCACGGGCGCCTCGTCGAGCCGGCGGTAGTTCTCGTAGTTCGGCACGGCGGCGGCGAGGTCGTCCGGGCGGGTCAGGGCAGGGCCTGCGGAGCGCACGGGCAGGCCTTGCTCGTCGAGGCCCGAGTATGCGGACCAATACACTTCGCGGCGCCGGGCATCCGTCACCACCAGCAGCGGGCCGGGCGTCTGCGCAAGCTCGGTCATCGCGATGGCATCGTGACTGACCACCGGCACAACCGGTTTGCCTGCACCAAACGCAAACGCGCGCGCCGCAGCGATGCCCACCCGCAGCCCGGTGAATGGGCCTGGACCCATCCCGACAGCAACACCACTCAGTTGAGAAGGGCGGATGCCAGCGGCCTCCAGTGCCTCCGCGATCAGGTCGCCGATAACTTCGGCGTGACGGCGGGTGTCAAATTCGGTCAGTTCGGCGAGGATTCCGAGGTCGCGGTCAACAACGGCGACGCTGGTTCCCGCGGAAGTGTCAATTGCTAGCAGCACCGACCCACCCTAAGTCTTTCCACCGCTCACCGTGGCCGGTGATGGTCAGTTGCCGCGGCTCAACGGCTTCGTCGTCGAGGTCGAGCGGGGAGTCATCCGCTTTGGTGGTGGCTAGTGGTGCTCCGCTGGGGCGCACGATGTCGATCGATAGCCACTCGTCGGTGATGCCATCGAGCAGGCCGGCGCCCCATTCGACGACCACGATGGAGCGGGCGAAGTCGATGTCGAGGTCGTCGAGTTCTGCGGCGGTGGACAGCCGGTACGCGTCGACGTGCACGAGGGGTGCGCCGCCCGCTCTGGGGTGGGTGCGGGCAAGCACAAAGGTGGGGCTGGTTACGGCGCCGCGCACCTGGAGGGCTTCGCCGAGTCCGCGGGTGAGGGTGGTTTTGCCTGCCCCGAGTTCACCGTTGAGGGTGACGAGGTCGCCCGGTTGTAGTTGTGCGGCTAGGCGTGCGCCAAGGGCGGCCATGTCGTCTGGGGTGTGAATGGTGAGCGTGATCATGATTCGTAGGTTCGGGTGACACGGTGGCCGACCCGCGTCACAATTTCGTAGTTGATGGTGTCGGCAGCGATCGCCCAGTCGTCGGCGGCGGGAACTCCCGTTTCTGGGTCACCAAAAAGCACTGCGGTGTCGCCAATGGCAGCCGTATCCGCGCCGAGGTCGACGACAAATTGGTCCATGGCGATGCGTCCGCTGACTCGGTACTGGCGGCCGTTGATCGACACGGGTCCGCGGGAGGATG
>DASYMY010000333.1:0-3947 GCA_036008825.1 Glaciihabitans sp. | reverse complement strand
CGACAAACGTCGCGCCGCTTCCGGCCGCTGAGGCACACGCCGAAAGGCGCTCGTCCGCGCATCGGGAAGTGTTCAGCAACACCGGCGATGATGAGATGTACACGCAGAACAAAGTGGGTTTCCCGTTATGACCGGTTCGTTGATGCTCGACATTTTGTTGGGCCTCGTTCTACTCGGCTACCTGGTGTACGGGTTTCGCAGCGGGATGCTGCGCAGTTTGGGCGCCATGATTGGAATCGTGGTTGGCGCCATTGCCGCCATCTTCCTAATTCCGCTTCTCGGTACCTGGATACCGGACCCCAACTGGCGCATCGGGGCCAGCATCGCCGTCGCCATCGCACTGCTGATCGGTGGTCAGTCGGTGGGCGCCGGAATTGGTGCGGCACTGCGGAGGCGAGTGAAACTCTCTGGCCTTCGCGCCATTGACCGACTATTTGGTGCAGCCGTTGGTGTGGTCGTCTCTGCCCTGGTGATCTCGACGGTGTCTGTCAGCATCGCCGCGATGGGAGTGCCGTTTCTCACCCCCGCGATCTCCTCATCCAACGTTCTGCGGACCATCGATGGTTGGACCCCAACATCGGCGAAGTCGTTCCTGGCCGAACTGCGTTCAACCGTGACCGAAGAGAGCCTTCCGCAGATTGTGGAAGCGCTCGGCGGACCAACGCTTGCCCCGGCGCTGCCCCAAGCAACGGCACCAACACCGGAGTTGATGGAGGCCGCCCAATCGGTGGTGCGCATCACCGGCAACGCCTACGCCTGCGGTCAAAGCCAATCGGGTAGCGGATTTGTGGTGGCCGCGGATCGCGTTGTCACCAATGCACACGTTATAGCCGGAGTATCTGAGCCGGTGGTTGAAGTTCCTGGCGGCGGCGCACAACCGGCCACCGTTGTGTACTTCGACCCCGTGGATGACCTCGCGGTGCTTGCCGTCGCCAATCTCACCGCTGCTCCCCTTGACCTCACGTCAACCCTGCCGGTTGGCAGCGCTGCAGTGGCCGCCGGGTACCCGTTTGGTGGACCCTTTGTGAGCCTGCCCGCCGAGGTACTCGCGGTGAGCACCGCCACCATCAACGACATTTACGGGCAGAACCCTGCACCACGCTCCATTTACACCCTCGCAGCGGATGTTCAACAGGGTGATTCTGGGGGGCCGCTCCTCAGCTCGTCAGGGGAGGTTGCCGGGGTCATCTTTGCTAAAGCGCAAGACACCGCGAACCTGGGCTACGCCGTCACCATGGACGAGTTGTCTCCCGTCGCCGACTCCGCCAGCGCTCTCACCGCAATCGTGTCGTCTGGCGAGTGTGTCACCGGCTAGAAAGTAGCGCCGACTAGCAAGAAGCGCAGAGCTCACCGTGCCAAGCCGTGCGTCTGCGCTATCGCGTCGGTGATTACCGCGTGCACATCCCTGGTTTGCGCCCACACACCACGTTGCCGGGTCGCTCCCGATCCCCCCACCAAAATCGCCTCAATGGATGCCTCCACTTCCGCCGCGTCGCCAAACTCGGCTAAAACGGGGCGAACATGGTTTAAAAGTACGTCGGCCGCTGAGCGCGCCGAACAGGGAACACCCAAGCGGGGGTGCAACAGGCAATCGTCAACTCCCGATTTACTGGCCCGCCACGACGCCAACGACAGCAATACGGTGGAGGCGGATGCCACAAGCCTGCCGTCACGCCACGCTCGGGACTCGGTTTCCACCAGTGCACGAGCCAACGCGGCGAGCGCCGCAGCGTGGTTAGCGTTGAGGCACACATCGGCGATACGGATCTCGACGGTGGGATGGTTTCGAGACAGTCGAGCGTCGAAGTACACCATGCCCTCATCGAGCAGCACACCGGTGTTCACCAGCGCCTGAACGGCCCCGTTGTAGTTGGCAGCAGACCCAAACGGCTCGTATGCGCCGGCCGTTGGCCACCGCCGCCACGTTTGATAGCGGTAGCTCGCGTAGCCGCTGTCTTGCCCCTGCCACAGCGGCGAGTTGCTGCTCAGCGCCAAGATCAACGGTAACCAGATTCGAATGCGATCGAGCACAGCCACTCCCTCCTCAGGGGAGTCGATGGCCACGTGAATGTGAAACCCGCAGGTGAGCTGCTCCCGCATGGTCAGACCGAACTGGGTAAGCATCGACTGGTAGCGAGGGGTGTCAACCAGGTGTGGCGAGACGGCAGTCGCCGAGGTCGCCATCGCGACGGTGCGGGCGCCGACCCGACGGGCTGCGGCATCCGCTCGATCACGTCCTGCACGGATGGCGGCGGCAATATCGGGCAGCAGCTGATGTGGGGCACCAACAACTTCGATCTGTTCTTGCTTTACCTCGGTGACAAGTTCGCCGGTGTCGGCGAGCGGCGGCAATTCGCGTTGCAGCAGCAGTTCTGCGACCTGAGCCGGCTCTGATGTGTGCGCGTCGATCAAGAGGAGTTCTTCCTCAACGCCCACCGTGCGAACGGAGGTGCGCGGTGACACAACAGAATGCACCAGCGAGGTGATAGAGCGTGATCGATCGGCCGTCATTGGAACCCCAATCTCTTCACTCCACGCTCGCACCACACACCAGAATGCGCAACAACTGCGCGCCAGAAGATAGTTGCGATCTGCGCCCGTTGAGTGTGGGCTGTATGTGGGGCGACGACGCCCCATTCATGTCAGGAGGACTGTATGTTCACTCGAGCCGACCTGCTCGCTTTAGTTTCGCGTCCGTCTGCGACTGTTGTGTCCGTGTTTGTGCCGACGCAGCCCATCGGACGGGAGTCTCGACAGGGGGCGATCCGGCTGAAAAACCTCCTTGGCCTCGCCGAAAGTCGTCTCACCGATGCGGGGATGCTTGCCAGCGACGCTGAGCGTTTCCTTGCCCCAGCCCACGAGCTGGAGGAGGATCCCGATCTGTGGCAACACCAATCCATCGGACTCGCAGTGTTTGTTGACAACACTGGGGCTCGGCATTTCACGCTACCGATCACGGTGCCCGAGATTGTGGTCGTCGGACCCCGTTTTCACATCACTCCCCTACTCCCGTTGTTCGACGCTGACGGCGACTACCGCGTGCTCACTCTCACGGCCGAGCATGCCCACTTTTACACCGGCTCCCGCTTTACGTTTACTGAACAAGCGGATGCCACTCTCACGGCTGATACCGCCAGCGACGAGATCGACTCCGACTACCAAAACCCGGTGCAAGCAAGCCCAACCGCACGACGGGGTGTGCACTCGTTCTCTACTGCCAATGCGCAGGTGTACGGCGACAGCCCACCCGAGTGGCGAAAAACCCGGCTACTGGACTTCATCGGGCATGTCGCGAAGAGTGTTGACCACATGCAGGCCGCCGACCCGCTCCCCCTGGTGATCGTCGCTGATCCGGAGTGCAGCGGGCATATCCAGGCCATGCTGGCGAACCAGCGTCTTATTGCTGGCGCTGCTGAGCTCAACCCGTCCTCGCTCGCCCTACCGAACCTGCACAAGCACACCCTGGAGGTGATGCATCACGCGTTCACCCGCGGCAAGTCTGAGGCTATTGAGAAGGCAGCCGCCCTCATGGGCCGTGGAGATAGCACCGTGCTCAGTCGCCCCGAGGATGTGGTGCGGGCCGCGTACGACGGACGGGTCACCACACTTGTGGTGGCGGAAGGGGAGAACGTGTGGGGACGGTTTGACCCAAGCACGGAGGCATCCGCCCCTCTGGCAACTTCCGAGTCAATGACGGAGGATCTCTTAGATTCCGCGGCGGCGTACACCCTGCAGCAGGGTGGCACCGTGTTTGTTGCGCCACACAGTGAACTGCCAACGGGAGTGAAAGTGGCTGCGGTGTTGCGTTACTGAGTGCCTGGTTGTCAGGAGCGGTCAGTAGGGTAGGTGCTCAGGCAATTTTGGGAGGCCACCATGAGCACAAACGACAGCGGCAACGTGAACCAGATGAGTGACGACGAGAAACGTCACGATCAGCTGACGACCGC
>DASYMY010000332.1:0-5650 GCA_036008825.1 Glaciihabitans sp. | reverse complement strand
TCGTCGTCGGGCTGCCCAATCCTAGAAACTGACTCCTCGCGATGATTTCGTTGTCATCCCGTATGTCGCGCCGGAGCGTTACGCTCGCCCCGGCGCGACTTCGCGGCGCGGCCGCCCTGCTGATTGTTGGCTCACTACTGTTGACCGGGTGCAGCTCCACGCCGCCTGACCGTGTGGCCTCATCCGCAGAGCCTGCGCCCATCGCATCGGATCGGCCGCAGACGGCACCGAGTGCCGTGCCGCCCGTCGTTGCGCCAGCTGCGCCAGTTGCGCCAGCGGCGCCAGGGGTAGGCGTTCAGCCGACAAGTATCAACGTGCCCACGATGGGCCTTGACGAGAGCCTCATTCCTCTGGGCATTCAGCGGGATGGCACCATGGAAGTACCGGTTGACTACGACGATGTGGGCTACTTCACCGGAGGTGGCCAGCCGGGTGGGGTGGGGCCAACGGTGATTGCGGCTCACGTTGATTCCCGTTCAGGACCGGCCGTGTTCTTTCGACTGGGAGAGATGGTGGTGGGGGACCGATTTACGGTCACTGGCGTTGACGGCACCATTTTCGAGTACGAGGTCTACAAAATTGAGGACCACGCCAAAGCGCAGTTCCCCACGGTCAACGTTTTTGGGGCGACACCAACCGACGAGGTTCGACTGATCACCTGCGGTGGCGAGTACAACGAAGCAATTGGCCGCTACGTCGACAATCTGGTGGTGTTCGCCGCCCGCGTGCAACTGGCCCGTTGACCAGCATTACTATCCGAAGAGTGATCTACTGGGGATCCCAACGATCGGACCTGTAGTGCGTTTTGTAGTGAACCGGCGATCAGCGGGCGCAGCTGCCTTCATTGTGGGTGGGCTGCAGTACGTCACCACCGAGGCCATCGCCGCCGCCGCGTGGGTAAACCCGCGTTACAGCTACACCTACAACTACATCAGCGACTTGGGGGTGCCCGAAGCGCAAACCTATGACGGACGAGTCGTCAACTCGCCTTTGGCATGGGTGATGAACACCGGCTTCATCCTCGAGGGAGTGTTCTTTCTTGTTGGTGCGGTGCTACTGGCGCACATGTTCATCGGTGTGCGGCGTCATCTTTTTGTGAGCTTCGCCCTGGTGCACGGTGTGGGAATTGTGCTGGTTGGGCTGTTCCATGAGGCAGCGGATGCCGGTTCGCTTCACGTGGGCGGCGCGTTTGCGTCCATCATTTTCGGCAATCTCACGGCGCTGCTGGTCGGCCTCTCGGCGCGACGACTGGGGCTGCCGAGTTGGTTTGGCATCCTCTTCATCGTGGTGCCCATTCTGGGGCTCGCCAGCGAGGTGGTTCTTGTCGCGGAAGTGTTTGGGCCCCAGTTTGACGGCCTGTGGGAGCGCGGAGGGGTTTACTCCGTCACCGCCTTTCAGGTGATCTTTGGCGCGGTTGTGCTCCGCTTTGTCACATCCCGACAAATCCGACGATGAGCACCACAATTCCCAGCGCGGCGATCGCGTAGGGCCAGAACACCATCGGGATAAAAAAGAACGTCGACCGCGGACGAATCACCATCTGCTCACCCGTCACCGGATGGAGCACGGGAACGGCCCGGAAAAACTCTTGATGACCTTGAGCGTTGGTGACCGGTTCGCTCACTCGCTCGTGCACAACGGACAGTCGCGGCTTGTCGAGCCGGGTCAGCGCAAAGGCGTTGAAGCACCAAAGGGCTACTGCTCCGAGAATAAAACCTGTACCCATAAAGAGGTTCATGGTGGGTTCGTTGGAGTCCAGGGTGGGAGCAATCACGCTTTTAAGCGCGAACCCCAGCCCAACGGAGAGGCCAAAAAAGATGAAGACCAGAATTCCCCAGCGCTGCCAGACGATCACGAGCCCACCACCTCGATTGAGGAGGATGCGCCGCTGAGGGTGTGGGCAGGCGTGGTCTGTGGTGCGGCTGCGCGGGCTGAGCACAAGCGGTAAAGCGTCATGGTGTGACGCTAACAACGCACCACCCTGTTGGGCGATGGGCAGCGGTCCCCATCACACAGCGGCACCTGGTGCGCCTCTCACCCCATCGCGGGGGACGGTGCGACGTTGAAGTTGTCGCGGAACACATTGTGCGGGTCATATTTTCGTTTGAGGTCACCGAGTTGGGCGAGCGTCTCCGAAGGAAAGGCTTCGCCGAGGCGTTCGGGTCGCCGATCGGTCTCGAAGCTCAGGTACAGGCCAAATACGTGACTGTGCAACTCGTCCCATGCTGCATCCAGCCTTTTCCGGTCGGAGCCAAAGGCAACCACCGAAAAATTGGCGGACCGGTGGGCAAACGCGGTGTCGCGCGCGGAGACATCCGCCACTGCACCGCCCATCGATCGGATCTGGAAGAAATGGACTTCACCGGTTGCGAGCAGCTTGGCGGCCGCATCCGCAAACTCTGGGGTGAGATGAGTGAGCAAACCTGAACGCGACACCGGCTCGCCATGGCCCTGGTGTGGTCCGGGCGACGCGTTGGCCATAATCTGCGCGTACGTCTTGAGCTGCACTTCCTGGCCCAGAAGTGGTGAGATATCGGCTACGGGCTGCAGGCGCGCGATGATGATTTCTGGGTCATCTGAGTTGACTACCGCCATCACCTGAGCGACCTGCGGATGCCCGGGCCGTGGCCCGCCCATGATCAGAAAACTCGTCAGGTCACGCGGAGAGTTCTCGATCGTTGACCCCCAGCGGTGCAAAAACGTTGAGGTATCGCTCGCGTCCAAGGCCAGCTGGGCCCAGCCCAAAGCGCCTACCTCGTGGGCGTGGAACTCAAACGATAAGGCAATACCAAAGTTTGCTCCAGCACCGCGGATGCCCCAAAAAAGCTCGGCATTCTCGGTGTCACTGGCTCGAATTGCCGATCCGTCGGCGAGCACCATCTCCACCGCACGCAGATGGTCAATGGTCAAACCGTGGGATCGGGCCAACCAGCCAATCCCGCCCGCCGTGGCCAGGCCGCCAACACCCACTCCGCCGTAATCGCCGGAGCTGAGCGCCCACCCGTAGGGGTCGAGCGCTGCCGCGACGTCCATCCACCTCGCACCGGCACCAATGCGCACTAGGCGGGTGGACTCGTCGAGGACCTCAATTGAGTTGAAGGCACCAACGTCGATGATGATGCCACCATCGTTGGTAGACCTGCCACTAATACCGTGGCCGCCGCTGCGCACACCAAGGCTCACCGCTTGGGTTCGGGCGAACGCCAGGGCGGCAACCACTTCAGCAGTGGTTCGAGGCTGGATAACCAGGCCGGGTTCCCCGCCGCGCATATATGTTGATTTCACCCCCGCATAGGCAAAATCGCCCGGCTCAACTACACGATCGCGCAGTTCTGCCGGCACCGCGTCGTAGGTAATGCCCTCGCGTCGCGCAGCGAGTGCAATGGCGCTGCGGGTTTCGCCTTCCGGCACCCCGGCCGTGCGTCGTTCGGCGGCAACCGCTTCGCGCAGGGCTGGCACTACCTCGTGGGCAAAGCGTTCCATGCTGGACGCATCGTCGCCCGCGAGGATAAACGTCCCTGCTCCATCGGCGAGGACAAGGGGGAGCAGTTCTTCGACCCATTGAGCGCTCGGCCCCACCAGGAATTCGCCGCGGCCCGCAGTAAATCGACCCGAAATGTTGAGAAGCCGACGGATTTCAGAGGGGTGACGACCGGCTTCTTCTGCGGCTTCATCGATGCGTTTGTTTCCTGCGGCAAAATCACCTGGCTGCATATAGCCGAGCGAGGGCAGCCAGCCGTCTGCGGTGCGCCCCACGAGGCGAAGCATCCGCGGTTTGTATGCGCCGATCCAGATAGGGATCTTATGCGCCGGTTGTGGGCCGCGTTTGGTGCCGTCAACCGTGTAGTAGTGCCCGACCAATCGGAGCGGGCTGCGCGTAGCCGCATCCCAGATTCCCCGCATAATACTGATCGCCTCTTCAAGCGCATCGACCGCTTGGCCGGGAGTCAGGCGACGGCCGCCCATCGCTTCGATCGCATCCCAAAAGCCCCCGGCGCCGAGGCCGAGATCAAACCGGCCCTCGGAAAGAAGATCAAGGGATGCCGCCGAGCGCGCGGTGACTGCGGGCAAGCGCAGTGGAACGTTCAGCACATTGGGTGCGATGTGGATGCGCTCAGTTTTGGCCGCAACCCATGTCATCAGCGTCCAGGTGTCGTGGAAACCGGGTTGGTAGGTGTGGTCCTGAAACGTGGCAAGGTCAAAACCCAGCTGCTCGCTCAGCTGCGCCAGCTGGACGGGCCCGTGCGCGGCTGAATTGGACGGGGTAATAAAAGTGCCAAAGGCGAGGGGGTGACCATAATCAGGCATAGCGCCATTGTGGGTGCCAGCCGAACGGACGTGCAAGTAGCCGGTAAGTCGCTTACGATAGATAAGTGACGCAGCTGCAACATATTGACGACGACCAGTGCCGTAGCTTTCAAGCTTCCGTAGAACTTGTGGGACGGCGGTGGAGTTCAGGGATCCTTCTGGCGGTTGCCCGTGGTGCTACCCGGTTCTCCGAGATCGTTGATGCGGTGCCGGGGCTTTCGGATCGAATGCTCGCGCAACGGGTGCGAGAGCTGGAAACAGCGGGGCTTCTGGTGCGCACCGTTGTGGGCACCACTCCGGTGCAGGTGCGCTATCGCCTCAGCGACAGCGGAGACGACTTGATGCGTTCACTTCAGCCCCTCGTTGCCTGGGGGCTGCGCTGGCACGACCCAGCCCATTCTGCTCCGGCCGCAAAGGTTCAGGAGAAAACTCTCACCTAACCCGCTGAGGAGTTGCGACGAGCTTTGCGCCTGTCTCGCCAGCTCATAGCCGTGTACTCGGCCTCCGCTTGCTCCCTGGCCTGTCGCGCCTGAAGACGGCGTTCGCTCCTGCGCTTGTTCCACAGTTCAACTTCACTGGGGATGTCACGAGTGGGAGTCACCACGGGAGGGCCGCCCTGTAATTGTCGACGCGCACTAATGACACGAGTATTGAAGTCCTCGAGAATGTCCCGCACCTCACGCTCGGTGAGCACCGCATCCAGCCGGCTGTGCAGCTCCGCGTCTTCGGTGCGAAGGGTCAGTGCGGGCGGCCCAAGCCCCGTGATTTTCTCCCGCTCGATCTTTTGTCGAATCCACCAATCAGGGTCGTGCACCCCGTTGAGGCCGGTCAGCGGTTTGCCCGAACCCTTGAGGTTGTCGAAGTCGCCGCGGCGCATGGCCTGGGCAATCACAATCTCGACATATTGGGCACGCGCATGCATGGTCGTCTGGCCGGCGGCATCCGCTTCGGGCTCAGTAGTGTCTACGGCGTCTGTGCCGGTTGAGTTCTCGGTATCTTCGCGGGTGAGTTTGTCCACCACATAACGCGCCACGTTCAGCCGGGTATCGCGCGGCTTTTTGCTGCCGGTCATCGCTTAAGCCTAGGCTGCCCAGTTCAGGTTCGCAGGTGTGGCTCGATATTTGGTCACTTTCCTGCGGTCTCTCAGAGCCATGTGAAAGTACTAGCTTTGAGCGATTTGAGGCAAACTGTCTCGGACAGGGGGAAGTGTGGATTCGAATCGTGATGCGGCAATCGCGGCGACGACCGAACGGATGCGGCTAGCAGCGCTCGACGATCTGCACCTGCTTGATACCCCTCCCGAGGAACGGTTCGACCGCATCACTCGACTGGCAAAACATAT
>DASYMY010000331.1:0-2278 GCA_036008825.1 Glaciihabitans sp. | reverse complement strand
TGGCGATCGACACCGCCAAGAAGCTCGTCACGGGACTCAAGGACAAGATCGGGCTCCAGACTGGTGGCGTAACTCGTGGCGCCGCATTGGTTGGCGAGGGCAGTAAGCGCTTCCCGGAGTTCGTGATCCCGACTGACCCGGCCTACCGCAACACAGCCAAGGCGCTTTACGGCCGGTTGGGGCGGACATTGGGCGTCGAGAGCGGGATGGACCCGGCAACGACCCGCGCCATCCTAAAGAGCGCCCGTGCGTGGTCCACGGGGGCCACGGCTGGTGTTCCGGTGGGCGGAGCGGGCGGTATCCTGCTGAACGCGAACCGTCGTGCTAACGCCGCCACCGCCCAGCAGTCAACGACTGCCAAGGCTAACGGTGGCAGTGAGACGACTGTCAACATCAATGGGAACTTGGTTCTGCCGAACATCACCAACAAGACCGGTGCTGAGACGCTGATCAAGAACCTCGAGGCACTGGCGAGGTAGCGACATGAGCAGCCAAATCAAGTTGCATGGTACTCCCCCGAGTTGGGGGGCGCTTACCAAGCGTACTATCCACACACTGACTGATGGCAGCTGTGTCGCAATCGTCTGGGACCAGAACGAGTCGGACGAGATTACTGGCGACAAGGACGACGTCGTTGATATGCATGTCTACTGGTCTGCTAACCGTACCGCTTGGACACTCAAGCTCACGCGGTCGGATACCGGGTGGCAGGGCATGATCGGGGTCTATTCCTCGTTCCTTGACGCGAACAACGACCTCCATGTCATCGCTCGCACAACCGCCGGTGTCGTCTACACGAAGCTCGTCTACGCTGCAAACGCCGGTGCTCCGACGTGGACCTTCGATGCGTGGGAGACCGTCTTCTCGCACAGCACGGCGAACCTCCCTAGCACGTGTCAGTTCCTTGACCTAGCCGTGGCGAATATCTCGCCGACGATCCAGGTTCCGATCGTCGGGACGATCCGCAAGTCTGGTAGCAACTGGCTCGCGGAGATTCACGTGCGCAAGACGGACGCAACTGCCGGGTGGGTCCGCAAGTGGCCATCTGTTATCGTACTCGGGCAGAGCCTCTACACGAACTCGAACGACCTGAGTATTGCTGTCGAGGCTGCACCTGTGTCAGCAACGGACGTGCGTGTAGCGATCATGTACGTCAAGATCGGCGCCACCTCCGGTGACCTCGGCGACACCCTGGAGATCGTCAGTGTTAACACACAGACGGGCGATGTGTCCGGGAGTGTCAACCGGATGGTGTTCGACAACCTCAATCAGGGCGAGGGAAATAAGGCGCGCAACTGCTTCTTGTTCGCCACGACGGGTAACAACTTCGTCTGGGGTGAGGCTGTAGGTGTCACGAGTGGAGGGTATGTCTGCTCTGGCCGTGTCGACCGTGACGGAAACACGATCATACCTGCGACCTACTCCTCTGAGGGTCTGGCGATCGACCGCACCAACGCGAGGTGGAACCAGGCGACGGCAGCCACATACCAGGACGGCGGTCTTAACTTCACGTACGTCGGTACGGACGGGTACATTCGGAACATCATCGCCAGTCGCAATGGCACAACCAGGCTCTACTTCAGTGACCCGACGTTCTGGGATAACCGCTACAAGCTGGGCCCATATTACGCTGTTGCGCTCTACGGTGGCGGAAGCCGCAACCTCGACAGCGGCTTCCGTAAGCACGACTCGTATGCGAACTACGGGCGTAACACGTCGACCGCCTCATCGCGAGAGTTCCGTCACCAGTTTGCACAGGTGTTCCGTGCGCCTGCTGCAGTGCGACCCGGTAACGGGACAACAGTCGACACCGATCAGCCCGACCTCGGTATCGATGCCGACATCGACCAGAAGTATCCACAGTCGCCGATGAAGGGTCGCTGGGAGTTTGCCCGCGACGCCGCATTCACCGACAGTCTGCGTGTATTCGAGCAGACCGAGGTGTTCATCAGGACCGGCGCCGCACAGGGTCCGCCGGTGCGCGGTAGGTTGGTACCAATCTGGTACATGGTCCTCGACACGAATAACGCAGGCGTTGTCGTTCCCATGAACGACAAGCTCCCTGCGACGCAGGAGCTGTATAGTGGCACGTGGTACGTGCGTGCCTGCTACCTAGACTACTTCGGCATCAAGCACACCTACAGCCCAACCGCCACGATCACCGTCAGTCACCCGCCGACGGCGATCAACCTCTACCCAACTGGCGGAGAGGTTAAGCAGTGGAACGGCGGACAGCTGGTCCTCAACTGGGGCTTCAGGGATACCTCGCCCACTGATG